>JBDSTJ010000541.1:0-6763 GCA_039928335.1 Streptosporangiaceae bacterium
GTGGCGTTCGAGTGGCGGATGGCGGTCGCGGCGGTCGTCGCGCTCATCCACGACCTGATCATCACCGCGGGCATCTACGCCTGGTCGGGGTTCGAGGTGACCCCGGCGACCCTCCTGGGTTTCCTGACGATCCTCGGTTACTCGCTGTACGACGCGGTGGTCGTGTTCGACATGATCAAGGAAGTCACGAAACCGCTCACCGTGAACTCCAAGATCACCTATAGTCAGGCCGCCAACCAGGCGCTCAGCTCCACCCTGGTGCGATCGCTGAACACCTCGCTGGTCGCGATCCTCCCGGTGGCCTCGATCCTGTTCATCGGGACCACGCTGTTCGGCGCGGGCACCCTCAAGGACCTGTCGCTGGCGCTGTTCGTCGGCATGATCGTCGGCACCTACTCCTCGATCTGTGTCGCGACCCCGCTGCTGGTCCAGCTCAAGGAGCACGAGCCGCAGTTCATCGAGCTCCGCGCCAGGATCGCCAAGCGTGAGTCAAGCCCCAAGCGCAGGACCGGGGGCACCGAGACCCTCGACCTTGGTCTCGGGGGCGAGGTGGCCGAGGTGGACGAGGTGGACGAGGTGGCCGAGGACGCGCCGGCGGCTCCGGCGATCAAGGTCGTCCAGAGCGGACCGCGCAACCAGCCCAAGCGCGGCACCCGCAGCACCCGCAAGTAGCCGCCACCACCAGAGGTCTGCCCGATCACACCGATCGGGCAGACCTCTTCGTTTGCCGAAGGAGTGAGATGGATCTCACCGAGTTGATCGAGAGCCGGATCCGGGACGTCGCGGACTACCCCAAGCCGGGGGTCGTGTTCAAGGACATCACCCCGCTGCTGGCCGACCCCGTGGCCTTCGCGGCCGTGGTGGACGCCATCGTCCGGCACCACGGCCCGGGGAGCGTGGACAAGATCGTCGGGCTGGAGGCGCGCGGTTTCATCTTCGGCGCACCGGTGGCCTACCACCTGGCCGCCGGATTCGTCCCGGTCCGTAAATCCGGAAAGCTTCCCGCGCCGACCCATGCCGAGACCTATGATCTGGAATACGGCTCCGCGACGATCGAGGTGCACCAGGACGCTTTCCGGCCTGGTGAGCGTGTCCTCATCGTGGACGACGTGCTGGCGACAGGGGGGACCGCGGAGGCGGCCGTGTCACTGGTCCGCCGCAGCGGCGCCGAGGTCGTCGGCCTGACGGTTCTGATGGAACTCTCCTTCCTCAACGGCAGGGACAGGCTCGCCGACCTTCCGATTCACTCCCTGGTCACGGTCTGACTCAAACTGGGTATCCGGACGGTCCATTTGGATCTGACGGTTACACTGGACCTCTACCAGGGATCCTGCCGGTGATAAGGAGGCGTGGTGCCCGGTGAGATGGTCGAGACCGAAGCGGGACTGATCGTGCCTGCCGACGGCAGCAAGGAGCCCGGCGACACGGCCGTTCCCCAGCCGAGCACTCAGCCGACCGACCTCCCACCCGAGGTGACCGATGATTCCGCGCCGCGCGCACCGCGCCAGGCTCCCTCGTCGGGGGCGGCGCCGTCCTCGATTCCACCGTCCGCGGCACGGGTGCGCCGTCGGCTGGCCCGGCTGGGCGCCCAGCGTGGTCCCACGATGAACCCAGTGCTCGAACCTCTGATCAAGACTGTCCGCAACACGCATCCCAAGGCGGATGTGAAGTTGATCGAGCGGGCCTACGACGTGGCCGCCCACTACCACCGCGACCAGAAGCGCAAGAGCGGTGATCCCTACATCACCCACCCGCTCGCGGTCACCACGATCCTGGCCGAGCTGGGCATGGCCACCGAGACGCTCTGCGCCGCGCTGCTACACGACACCGTCGAGGACACCGCCTACACCCTCGAGGAGCTCCGCGAGGACTTCGGCGAGGAGATCGCCACCCTCGTGGACGGCGTCACCAAGCTGGACAAGGTCAAGTACGGCGAGGCCGCCGAGGCCGAGACCGTCCGCAAGATGGTCGTGGCGATGGCCCGCGACATCCGCGTCCTGGTCATCAAGCTCGCCGACCGGCTGCACAACATGCGCACCCTGCGGTATATGCCCCGGCACAAGCAGGAGAAGAAGGCCCGCGAGACGCTGGAGATCTTCGCGCCGCTCGCGCACCGCCTGGGCATGAACACGCTTAAGTGGGAGCTGGAGGACCTGGCCTTCGCCACCCTCTACCCCAAGCGGTTCGACGAGATCGCCCGGCTGGTGTCCGAGCGCGCTCCCCGTCGCGACGTGTTCCTGCAGGAAGTGATCGAGAACGTGTCCGGGGACCTGCGCGAGGCCCGGATCAAGGCCACCGTCACCGGTCGACCCAAGCACTACTACTCGATCTACCAGAAGATGATCGCCCGGGACTGCTCGTTCGACGACATCTACGACCTGGTGGGCATCCGGGTCCTCGTCGACTCCGTCCGCGACTGCTACGCGGCGCTCGGCTCGATCCACGCGCGGTGGAATCCGGTCCCCGGCCGGTTCAAGGACTACATCGCGATGCCCAAGTTCAACATGTACCAGTCGCTGCACACCACCGTGATGGGCCCCGAGGGCAAGCCGGTGGAGCTGCAGATCCGCACCTGGGGCATGCACCGCAGGGCCGAGTACGGCGTGGCGGCGCACTGGAAGTACAAGGAGGAGACGGTCGCGGGCCGCAAGGCCGCCGACATGCAGTGGCTGCGCCAGCTGCTGGACTGGCAGAAGGAGACCGCCGACCCGGCCGAGTTCCTCGAGTCGCTGCGGTTCGACCTGTCGGTCTCCGAGGTCTTCGTGTTCACTCCCAAGGGCGACGTGATGGCGCTGCCCGCCGGGGCCACACCGATCGACTTCGCCTACGCGGTGCACACCGAGGTCGGTCACCGCTGCGTCGGCGCCCGCGTCAACGGCCGGCTCGTGCCCCTGGAGTCCACGCTCGACAACGGCGACTCCGTCGAGGTCTTCACCTCCAAGGCCCAGGACGCCGGGCCGTCGCGGGACTGGTTGACGTTCGTCAAGAGCGCCCGCGCCCGCAACAAGATCAGGCACTGGTTCTCCAAGGAGCGCCGGGACACCGCGATCGAGTCGGGCAAGGAGTCGATCGCGCGGGCGATGCGCAAGCAGAACCTGCCGCTCCAGCGCCTGATGACCGGGGAGGCGCTGCTGGCACTGTCCCGCGACCTGCGTTACCCCGACGTCTCCTCGCTGTACGCGGCGGTCGGCGAGGGCCACATCGCGGCCCAGTCGGTCGTGCAGAAGCTCGTCCAGGCTCTCGGCGGCGTCGACAGTGCCGAAGAGGACCTCGCCGAACTCGCCATCCCGACCCGCAGCAAGCGCCGGGCCGGCCCGGTCGGCGATCCCGGCGTGGTCGTGGCGGGCGACTCCGACGTCTGGGTGCGGTTGTCGCGATGCTGCACCCCGGTGCCGGGCGACGAGATCGTTGGTTTCGTCACCCGGGGCAGTGGCGTCTCGGTCCACCGGACCAACTGCGTCAACGTCGACCAGCTCAAGAGCCAGCCCGACCGTCTGATCGACGTCAAGTGGTCGCCGGGCGAGGACTCGGTGTTCCTGGTCGCCATCCAGGTCGAGGCCCTTGACCGGCCGCGGCTGCTGTCGGACGTCACCAGGATCCTGTCGGACCACCACGTGAACATCCTGTCGGCCTCGGTCGCCACCACCCGGGACCGGGTCGCCACCAGCAGGTTCACCTTCGAGATGGGTGACCCCAAGCACCTGGGCCACGTCCTCAAGGCGGTCCGCACCATCGACGGCGTCTACGACGTCTACCGCGTCAACAACGGAACCGGCTGAGCGCTCGGGGTGGTCCTGCCCGAACCGGACCCGGACGACGGAGAAAGTCGGCAGAGGGGCCCGACCGGAGGTCGGACCCCTCTGCGTTGGTTCTGGGGATGTTGACCTGTCAGCACCACCCCAGCCGGGGGTGGTGCTGAGGGGTCTACCCGGCCTTGGGGTCGGGCCCCGTGGCGAAGACGGCGTCGATGCCGGCTTCCTTGCGCTGCTGTGGCGTGATCGGTGTGGGCGCGGCGGTGAGCGGGTCATAACCGGAGGCGGCCTTGGGGAAGGCGATGACGTCGCGGATCGACTCGGCGCCGATCAGCAGGGTGACGAGCCGGTCGAGGCCGAAGGCGATGCCGCCGTGCGGGGGCGGGCCGTAGTTGAAGGCTTCCAGCAGGAAGCCGAACTGCGACTGCGCCTCCTGTTCGGACAGCCCGATCGCGGCGAAGGCCCGTTCCTGGACGTCCTTGCGGTGGATGCGGATCGAACCGCCACCCAGCTCGGTGCCGTTGAGCACCAGGTCGTAGCCGTTGGACAGGGCTGCCCCCGGGTCCTTGTCGAAGGTGTCGAGGAACTCGGCGGTCGGCGAGGTGAACGGGTGGTGCATGGCGTGCCAGCCGGTCTGCTCGCCCTTGTCGTTCTCGATCGGCTCGAACATCGGGAAGTCGACGACCCACAGGAACTTCCAGGCGGTCCCGTCGATCAGCGAGCAGCGGCGGCCGATCTCCAGCCGGGCCGCGCCGAGCAGCTCCAGCTGTGCGGTGCGGCGGCCGGCCGCGAAGAAGATCGCGTCACCGGGCCGGGCACCGGTGGCCCCGGCCAGCCCGGCCAGGTGCTCGGCGGACAGGTTCTTGGCCACCGGGCCGCGCAGCTCGCCGGTCTCGGCGTCGATCAGCACATAGGCCAGGCCGCGGGCTCCGCGTGATCTGGCCCAGTCCTGCCAGCCGTCGAGCTCCTTGCGGGTCTGGGAGGCCCCACCGGGCATGACGACCGCACCGACGTGCTCGGCCTGGAACACCCGGAACCCGGTGCCCGTGAAGTAGGCGGTGAGGTCGGCGAGCTCGTTGCCGAACCGGAGGTCGGGCTTGTCCGAACCGTACCGGGACATCGCCTCGGCATAGGTCATCCGGGGGATGGGCCCGGCGATCTCGTGGCCGGCCAGGTCCTTCCATATCCTGCTGACGAGCGCCTCGCCGACCTGGAGCACGTCCTCCTGGTCGACGAACGACATCTCGATGTCGATCTGGGTGAACTCGGGCTGCCGGTCGGCCCGGAAGTCCTCGTCCCGGTAGCAGCGGGCGATCTGGTAGTACTTCTCCAGCCCGGCGACCATGAGCAGTTGCTTGAACAGCTGAGGTGACTGCGGCAGGGCGTACCAGCTGCCCGGCTTGAGTCGTACGGGTACCAGGAAGTCCCGCGCACCCTCGGGGGTCGACCGGGTGAGGGTCGGGGTCTCGACATCGACGAAGCCCAGCTCCCGCAGGACCTCGCGGACCAGGAAGGTCGCCTCCGACCGGGTGCGCAGCGCCCTGGCGGCGTGCTCCCGCCGGATGTCGAGGTAGCGGTATCTGAGCCGGATCTCCTCGTTGACGTTGACGTCACCCTCGATCGGGAACGGCAGCGGTGCGGCCTGCGACAGCACGTCGATGTCGAGGGCCTCGACCTCGATCGCACCGGTGGGGAGTTCGGGGTTCTCGTTGCCGTCGGGGCGGACCCGGACCTGGCCGGTGACCTTGACGCAGTACTCCGAGCGCAGGTCGTGCACGGCCTCGTCCTCACGGAACACGACCTGCACGGAGCCCGAGGCGTCGCGGAGGTCGATGAAGGTGACCCCGCCGTGGTCACGGCGGCGGGCCACCCAGCCGGCCAGCACGACCTGCTGGCCGGCGTGCTCCGGGCGGAGCGAGCCCGCTTCGTGCGTGCGGATCATGAAAGTTCCCCTTGAGCGAGAAGCTACTGCAGCTTTTGGATGAGAACGGTGACGATGTCGGTGAGCGGCACGGCGATCTGCTCGCCTGAGGCCAGCTCCTTGAGCTGAACGGACCCGTCGGCGAGATCTCGCTCCCCGAGGACCAGCGCGTACGCCGCGCCGGACCGGTCGGCCCCCTTCATGGCGCCCTTGAGGCCGCGACCGCCGAAGGACTGGTCGGCGGCGATCCCGGCCCCGCGCAGCGCGTGCACCAGGCCGAAGATCGTGCGCTCGGCCGCAGAGCCCAGCGGCACGCCGTAGACCTGGAGGTTCGCGGCGCCCACGGCCGGGACCTGCTCGGCCTCCATGGCCAGGACGGTCCGGTCCAGGCCCAGGCCAAAGCCGATGCCGGGCAGTGGCGGGCCGCCGATGGTCTCCGACAGCCCGTCGTAGCGACCGCCGCCGCCGATCCCGGACTGGGCGCCGAGCAGCGGGTGGTCGAACTCATAGACGGTCCGGACGTAGTAGTCGAGGCCGCGCACCAGCCGGGGGTTGTCGGTCCACGGGATCGACAGGTCGGTCAGCAGTTCGCGGACCTGGTCGTGGTGGGCCTCGCAGCCGGCGCACAGGTGGTCGGTGACCAGGGGCGCGCCGGCGACCTGGGCCTGCACCGCCGCCCGTTTGTCGTCCAGAACCCGCAGCGGGTTGAGCTCGATCCGGGCCCGGGTCGCCTCGTCCAGGTCGAGTGAGCGCAGGAAGGCCTGGAGTGCGGCCCGGTAGGCCGGGCGGCACTCGGCGTCACCGAGGCTGTTGAGGTTCAAGGTCAGCTGCCGCAGGCCCAGGTCCTGGTAGAAACGCCAGGCCAGCGCGATCGTCTCGGCGTCGACGGCGGGGTCGGCGCTGCCGATGGCCTCGAGGTCGACCTGGTAGAACTGCCGGTACCGGCCGGACTGGGGCCGCTCGTACCGGAAGACCGGGCCGACTGCCCAGACCTTCACCGGCAGCGCGCCCTTGTGCAGGTTGTTCTCCAGCACCGCCCGGAGTACGCCCGCGGTGAACTCCGGGCGCAGGGTGATCGACCGGCCGCCCT
>JBDSTJ010000542.1:0-3017 GCA_039928335.1 Streptosporangiaceae bacterium
CTCGTAGACGGGTTGATGTGCGGGTCGCCTCTCGGCGGTATGCACAACACGGCTCCAGCCGAACGGTATTCCGTGAAGGCTCTAGTTAGGGCCCGGGGACACCATCACATCAACCACGACAGATGTAACTATCCGCCGCCGGGGATTGTTCCCGGCTGATCGAACACGCTCGCCGCCCTCGACGTCATAGGGTGAGCGGCGTAGAAGGGGTAGATGTGACGAAGTTCAGCGATCTGTGGGACAAGCAGCCGGATCCAAAACTGTGGATCGTCGGCGCGGTCTCGCTGCTGGCACTGCTGCTGGTGGCCGAACCGAGGCTCTGGCGGCTGTCGCGGAACATCGTGACCATCGCCCACGAGGGCGGCCACGCCCTGGTCGCCCTGCTGACCGGCCGCAAACTCGACGGAATCAGGCTGCACAGCGACACCAGTGGCGTGACGGTGTCCCGGGGCAAGCCCACCGGCCCCGGCATGGTTTTCACCGCACTGGCCGGCTACACCGCTCCCCCGCTGCTGGGGCTGCTGTTCTCCTGGCTGCTCAGCATGGGCCGGATGACCCTGATGCTGTGGGCGGCCATCGTGCTGCTGGCCGGCATGCTGATCATGATCCGGAACCTGTACGGCGTCCTGTCCGTCGTCGTCACCGGCGGGATCATCTTCGGCGTGTCCTGGTTCGCCCCCGCCCCCGTCCAGGGCGCGTTCGCCTACTTCGGGGCGGCCTTCCTGCTGCTCGCCGGCACCCGGCCCGTGATCGAACTCCAGCGCCTCCGGGCCACCCGACAGGCCCCCAGCTCCGACGCCGACCAGCTCGCCAAACTCACCGGGGTACCCGGCCTCGTCTGGGTGTTCCTGTTCGGCCTGATCGCCCTCGGCTCCCTCTACCTCGGAGCCGTCCTCCTCATCCCCGAAGGCTCGACCTTCAGCTAAGCGGTGTTCGGTCGGGAGCCGCCGCGGCGGAGCATGATCTCCCGGGCGCTCAGGTCCAGGGGGCCGCGTCGACGGTCCAGGCGGTCGGCGATCCTGTCCCGGGTCTCAGGGCTCCGGTTCCCGCCGACCTTGAACTTGGCGACCACACCGGTGACCGTCAGCTCGAGCCCCCTGATCCCGCTCAGCAGGCGGTCGTCGGCGGCGACCGGCAGCCGCTCGGACTCCGGGGGCTCGAAGTGCACGAGCTGCCGGTTGAGGATCTCGGCCTTCGCCGCGGGGTCATCGATGATGCGGACGTCGCAGGCGAGCTGCACCGTCCCGTAGTAGGAGGTCGGCACTCCCTCCTCGGGTGTGCCGTCGTCCTCGGCGTTCCACGCCGCCGGGATGTACACATAGTCGCCGATCACCGTCAGCAGCGCCCGGGGGCGCTCGCCGACGGCCACCCAGACCGGATTCGGCCGGGCCAGGTGCAGCCTGATCGTGGTGTCCCCGTCGTAGAGGAAGTGGGTGGGTACGACGACCGGCAGGTCCCGGTCACGACCGGGTGCGATGAACTGGCCGAAGTCGCGGCCGTCGTACAGCCAGTCCTGCCACTCCTCCTCGACCGCGGCGTCCCAGGGATGTACGAGCATGGGGTGAGATTAGTACCTCCGGTAGCGGTCGCGGGGCTCGTGGTCGGCCTGCGGGCATGCGCAGCTCAGGTCGGCGTGAACGGGTCCACCGGTTCCGCGACCGTCCGCTCCGGCACCGGTTCGGGGGCCGGGGCCGGTTCGCCGGGCTCGGGCGACGGTCTCGGCGGCTCGACCGTCACCACCGGACGCTCGACACCTCCGGTCAGTTCGGTGCCCGACGACTCCGTGGTGGGCCAGCGCCGCCCGGTCGGATCTGCGGTGGTCGGATCTGCGGCGGTCGGATCCCCGGCTGGCCGGTCCGGTCCGGGCCGGACCGGCTCGGAGCCGCCGGGAGCCGGGGTGGGCGCGGCAGGGTCCGCCATCGCCCCGGGCGGCACGGGTGCGGGGACACCGTCCGACTCGCCCTCGGTACCGGCAGGGCGCGGGAAGATCATGCCGAGGACGGGATCGACCAGCATCAGCGATGTCATCTCCTGCGCAGGAGGCTCGACAACGGTTACCTTCTCCGCAGAGAACTGTGGCCACTTGGTCCCCTCATAACGGCTGTCCGCCGTGTTGATCTCTTTGTCAGGGGCAGTCAATGGATTTCCGCAATTGCATTTGACGACCGGCACGCCGCGGGCGTCCACGAGGACCCCGACGCCGGCCTGCAGCACCGCCGGCATCGAGGTGGCCTCGCCGCTCCGGTAGCCGTGGTTGGTGACGAAGGTGTCGACCCGCAGCACCACCGGGGTCAGCCGGCCGACGAACGCGGGGATCGCGGCGGCCGTGATCCGGTGGACACCGGCCCACGCCGCGGCCTTGTCCGGGTTGTCCTTCAGGTATCTGACCAGCTTGTCCTTGTCACAGCCAGCGGCCCTGCGGGTGCCGCCGTACAGGCCCGGCTGGTCACCGGCGCGCTCACCGCCGGCCTCCACCCGCCGGGTGACCTTGGGATCGTCGGTGCCCGACACCAGCGTGTAGGCGTCCGGTCCCGGCTCGCCCACCGCCAGCCTGGTGATCGCGGCCCCCGCCTGCGCGCACCCCGCGAGCGAGCCCGCCGCGACCACGAGCAGGGCCATCCGTATTCTGATCCGCATAAGAGCCTCCCCCGGAAAATCCTGCTGGTCAAAAGTCAATATTCCTCTACTCTTGGATGTCCCAGGACCCCGAAAAGTGCACCCGGTCATCGGTGATTTTTCATCGCAGGAATGAGTCGAAAGGTCTCTGCGGATGGCGGCAGTCCTCCCGCTGCGGCAGGAAGATCCCGAGCGTCTCGGGGCCTACGAACTCATCGGCAGGCTCGGTGAGGGCGGTCAGGGCACCGTCTACCTGGGCCAGGGACCCCGCGACCACGTCGCGGTCAAACTGCTCCACGCGCAGCTGAGTGAGGATCGGGTCGCGCGCAACCGGTTCGTGCGCGAACTCGCGGCGATCGAGCGGATCGCCGGTTTCTGCACCGCCCAGGTCTTCGAGGCCG
>JBDSTJ010000543.1:0-4833 GCA_039928335.1 Streptosporangiaceae bacterium
CCACCCTTGCGCACCACGTCTGGGGCAGGAAGGATGCGAATCGCTCGAACGGCATACGGCGCGAGCGGACTTCATTACGCTACAAGGACCCCGGGTCATGAAATCTCTTTCAAATGATCCGAGTCCAGACCCTGGAGTCAGGGTCGGAGAGGTGCGGTGTCGCGTGGATCGCTGTGCGCTGTTCGTAGATGCCGGCTATTTGCTCGCGGACGGCTCGATGGCGGTTCATGGAACCCGTCACCGAGAGTCCGTGTCCTGGGACTTCGGCGGTCTCCTGCAGCTCCTGGGCAATCTGGCGCGGGAACGCGCCGGCATGCCCCTGCTGCGCTGTTACTGGTACGAATCGACGGTCGAGGGCCGCCGGGGCCCCGAACACGACGCCCTGGCGGACCTGCCGGGGCTCAAACTGCGGCTCGGCCGCACCCGGCCCGGCCGGCGCGACGGCGTCGACACCGAGATGCACCGCGACCTGATGACGCTCGCCCGCAACGGCGCGATCGCCGACGCGGTCGTGGTCAGCGGCGACGAGGACCTCGCCACCGTCATCGCCGACGCCCAGGACCTGGGCATGCGGGTGACGGTCGTGCACGTGGCGGTCGACGGCAACTGGACCATCTCCCGGGTGCTCCGCCAGGAGTGCGACGACCTGATCGAGATCGGGTCCGGGCATCTGCGCCCGTACGTCAACCTGCTGTCCGGCGGCATGGACGCCGGCCACTCGCCGCTGTCCAACGGCAACGGCCACAGCACGTCCGTGGCCAGCTCCGCGCTGGCCTCGCTCCAGGCGAGCCTGCACGCGCCGAGCGCCCACAGCAGCCCGCCCGCCGGTTCGCCGCTCTCGGGTTCGCCGCTCTCGGGTTCGCCGATCCCGGCGGCCCCGCAGCCGCAGCTGCCGGCCCCGTCCAGCGCGCCCAGCGTGGTTTCGGGCCTCCCGTACGGGACGACCCAGCAGCCGTCCTACCTGAGCCCGCCGATCCCGACCTCCCAGCCGAACTACTCGGCCGGCTACAGCGAGCCGTCCTACCCGGACTACAAGGACACCCCGGCTCCGTCCGCGCAGTCCTACCTGACGCCGCCGCAGCAGCCGAGCAGCCCGCCGTCCTACAGCCCGCCGCCGAGCCAGCCCAGCTACCAGGCCTCGATGCCCGCGCCGGCAATGCCGTCACCCGTGCAGCAACCGGCGCAGCAGCCGGCGCAGCAACCCGCGCATCAGCCGCAGCACGGCCCCTACACCGGCCCGCAGCACCTGTCGCCGCTCAGCACCCAGCAGCAGTCGACCCCGACCCTGTCCGACGCCGTCAAGGCGGCGCACAACGAGGGCCAGGAATTCGGCGAGTCCGTGGCCAGGGACGCACCCGCACTCTGGCTCGAAGCGGTGCTGGCGCGCAAGCCCCGGATGCCCTCTGACCTGGAGGCACGCCTGCTCCAGGGGTCGGCCCTGCCGATAGACTTCCTGCTCCACGACGAGGTGCGGCACGCGCTCCGCCGCGGGTTCTGGGACGCCCTCGAACGGTCGCGTCGATGAGTTCTTGAGTATTCCTCCGGTTTCGTCGGGGAAGCGAAGGTAACGTTTCAACCGTGACCCACGTGACCGAAGACGATCTCGACGATCTCGAGGACGACACCCTGCGCACCGGCGAGCACGCCGTCGCAGCCGAGCGGCTCGCCGACCTGGCCCGGACGGTACCGGCCGGGAACCAGGGCGTGTCCCGCGCCAAGATCTTGTTGAGGGCGGGTGAGCAGTTCCAGCATGCGGGCGACCCCGCCAGGGCTGCCGAGCTCTACCGGCTGGCCATCGAGGACGGCGGCGAGGTCTACGGCGACCCCCGCGTCTACCTGGCCGACGCGCTCTTCGAGCTCGGTGACCGGGACGAGGCGGTGTCGTTGCTCGCCGACATCCGCGATGACAAGCCCACCGACCCCGAGGTCTACCGGGTGGTCGCCGAGGTGCTCTACGAGCAGGGCGACCTGCTCGGCGCCCATCAGTGGTCGACCGCCGGAGCCGACCTGGTCCTGGCCCAGCCCGAGGGCACCCGCGGCGACGCCGCGGAGAGCCTTGAGGGTCTGCTCAGGCTGAGGTTCCGGGCCCGGGTCGACCTGGGCAGACCTGAGGACGACTACGACGCACTACTCGACGCCTAGCGGTGCTCGGCCCGGTGACAGCCGGGCCGAGCTGAGGTCCCGGAGCGCAGTCTCGGAGGTCGGCGTCTGCCAGACCACCGACGCCTCACGGCCGTCGGTGGTCACGGTGGCGATGGCGTTGTCGAACCACGGGCCCTCGGTGATCCGCCACCTCAGCGGCGGCCGGGCCGCCCCGAACAGCTTGGCGATCAGCCGGGCCGGCCCGCTGCCGATTCGCAGGCACGCGAGCTTGTTGGCCCACTTGAACGCCCCGTTGAGCGGGTTGCGGAACGGCGAGCAGACGACCTGGGTGATCGGCAGCCCCTTGACCCTCGCCAGGTAGGAGTAGTGGATGTCGCCGGACAGGAAGGCGATGCTGGCCGGGGCGCTGCCCCGCTCGCCCCTGGCCACCGCGGTGACGGCTTGGGCGACCAGCCGGAACGAGGTCTCGAACGCCGCCCAGTGCTCCAGGTCGGCATACCGGCGCAGCTTCTCCCCGACGGCGCGCTTGGCCGCGAGCTTCTCGCTCCAGGACTCCGTGTGATGGATGGCGGGAGGCAGGAGATAGGGCAGCGAACTGGCGATCAGCAGGTGGTCGATCCCGCCGGTGAGCTGTTCGTCGAGCCAGGCCTGTTCGACGTCGTCGAGCATCGCCCGCCGGTCGGCGGTCAGCAGCCGGGAGGCCCGGCTGTCCACGACCACGAGCCGGGTCCCGCCGAACTTCACCGTGTAGGACCAGCGTGCGGTCGAGGGCTCCTTGTCGGCCCGCTCGGCGAACTCGTCCAGGATCGCCCCGCCGTCCTCGGCCGCCCGGACGGCCTTGTACAGCGGGTCGGCCTTCCGTTCGGCCGGACTGAGGTTGCCCAGGTGCTGGTAGACCCAGTAGGCCCCGAGCCCGCCGACGATCCGCTGCCGCCACCACGGCTGCGCCCAGATCCACTCACGCCAGGCGAAGGAGGTGTTCCAGTCGTCCCGGATGTCGTGGTCGTCGAAGATGCTGAGGGCCGGCACCGTCGACAGCAGCCAGCGCACCGACGGTTCGGTCATCCACGCCAGCCGGTACAGCTCGGTGTACTCCTCGAAGTCGGCGATCTCCTCCCAGGGCTCGGCGGTGATGTCGCGGCGGTTCTCGATGAACGCCCGCATCTGCTCGCCGGTGCCGTCGGCGTAGACCTGGTCGCCGACCATCAGGAGCACGCTGGGCGGCTCCTGGCCGGCGATGAGCGCGTGGGCGAACGCCTGGAGCGCGTCGATGTTGTGTGTCTCGTTCTTGGCGGGCGCGATCCGGCAGGACCCGAACGACACCCGGGTAGGCCCGCCGTCGAGCGTCCTGATCACGCTGGCCGGGAACGGACTGTCGGCCTCGGGCCAGGCCCTGGTGTCGCCGAGCCGCACCTCATAGGGCGTCTCGCTGCCGGCCTCCAGCCCGTCGAGCTCCACGATCGCGTAGTGGTGGCCGTGCACCGTGAAGGTCGGCGTGGTGGTGTCGAGAACGGTCACGTCACACGGGTGGGAGGTCTCCACCCAGACGGTGGCGGTGTGCTCGCCGACGTGGCGGAGCAGAGGGCCGAGCACCAATGCGGTCATAGAGGACATCCCATCGGACGGTGGGTTTTTCGTCCACCGGTTGTGAAAACCCTTTACGGCTTGGGACGCCACTGTGCCACGGTGAGTTCTCCTACCGTCGCTCCGGGCGTTGTCGGCGCGAGATCCTCCGCACGGCCGAACCCGAGACCGAGAACCGCCCCACCGTCCACGTCGGCTGACCGGCCTCCACCGGACTCAACCGGCCTCAACCGGCAGGGTTGAGGAGGCGTGTCGCTCACGTTCGGGCCTCCTGGCGGGTCGGGCGGAGTCGTGCGGAGGATCCGGTCCGCCGCCACCTGACGGGTGGTGAAGGAGTCGTTGTCGCCGAGCAGTGGGCCGAACCTGCGGTTAACCACGCTTGAGCGATCGCTCAACTTTACCGTTACTTCGCTGGTCACGGTTGGTATGTGGGTATGGATGCGGGTACGGGGGCCATGTCGGGAATCCTCTGGGCTCGTTGGCCGTTAGGAAGGACATGAGCAACAAAGTTGAGTCGATCCGGCTCAACTGATTTGACAGGAGCTCGACGACACGGCACTCTTGACCTGGCACACACTTCTGGCCGGGAGCGCGTTCGTAGGTCCCGAGCCAACAGACGACGGAGGAAGCAGACGATGGCACGAGCGGTCGGAATCGACCTCGGGACGACCAACTCGGTCGTCGCGATTCTGGAGGGCGGGGAGCCCACCGTTATCGCCAACGCGGAGGGGTCGCGGACCACGCCGTCCGTCGTCGCCTTTGCCAAGAACGGCGAAGTCCTGGTCGGAGAGGTCGCCAAGCGGCAGGCGGTCACGAACGTGGACCGGACCATCAGGTCCGTCAAGCGTGAGATCGGCACCGACTGGACGCAGAAGATCGACGACAAGGACTTCACGCCTCAGCAGATCAGCGCGTTCGTGCTGCAGAAGCTCAAGCGCGACGCCGAGGCCTACCTGGGTGAGAAGGTGACCGATGCCGTGATCACGGTGCCGGCGTACTTCTCCGACCACCAGCGGCAGGCCACCAAGGAGGCCGGGACGATCGCGGGACTCAACGTCCTGCGCATCATCAACGAGCCCACCGCGGCAGCGCTCGCCTACCACCTGGAGAAGGAGGGCGAGGCGACCATCCTCGTCTTCGACCTCG
>JBDSTJ010000544.1:0-10087 GCA_039928335.1 Streptosporangiaceae bacterium
CGGCGCCGACCCCAGGCCCAGCTCGCCCGGGACCACGAAGATGATGTTGGAACCGAGGCCCTCGATCTCGCCCTGGACCAGGTTCTTGGCCCCGCTGCCGATCGCGACCAGCACGACCACCGCCCAGACGCCGATGATCACGCCGAGCATCGTGAGCAGACTGCGCATCCGGTTGACCCGCAACGCCTCGAACGCGACCCGGAACAGCTCCAGGGTCCTCACGACAGCACGTCCCGCTCGATCAGGCCGTCCCGGATGTGGATCTGCCGCCGGGCCCGTTCGGCCACGTCGGGCTCGTGCGTCACCAGGATGATCGCCACGCCCTGCTCGGAGTTGAGCCGCTCCAGCAGGTCCATCACCTCGTGCCCGGTCCTGGTGTCGAGGTTGCCGGTGGGCTCGTCGGCCAGCACCAACTGCGGGTCGCCGACAAGCGCCCGCGCGATCGCGACCCGCTGCTGCTCACCGCCGGACATCTGGCTGGGCCGGTGGTCGAGCCGGTGCCCGAGCCCGACCGTCTCCAGCGCCGCGACGGCCTTCTTCCGCCGCGCCGCCCGCGACATCCCCCGGTACATCAGCGGCATTCCGACGTTGTCGGTCGCGCTGGTCCTGGCCATCAGATGGAAGGACTGGAAGACGAAGCCGATGTGCTTGTTCCGCAGCTCCGCGAGCTCGGTGTCGTTGAGCTCGGCGATGTTGCGGCCACCGACCCTGAGCACCCCGCCCGAGGGCCGGTCGAGCGCGCCCAGCAGGTGCATCAGGGTGGACTTCCCCGACCCGGACGGCCCGAGGATCGCGGCGTACTCGCCCTGGTCGATGGTGACCGTGACGCCCTTGAGCGCCTGCACCTCGACCCCGTCCATCTGGTACGTCCGGGTGACGTCGACCGCTTCCAGAGCGGCGGCGCTCACGTGAGTTCCTGGCCCGGCTTGACGGCGTCCGCTCCCGCGACGACGACCTGGTCGCCCTCCTTGAGCCCTTCGAGGATCTGCACACTCGCGTCGCCCTCGGCCCCGATCCTGACCTTGCGGCGTTCGGCGGTCCCGTTGACGTTGAGCCAGACCGTGCTGTCCTGGCCGCTGGTGACGATCGCGGTGACCGGCACCGACAGGGCGTTCCGGACCTCGCGGACCCTGAGCTCGACGACCGCGCTCATCCCGGGCTTGGGCGTGGGGGCCTGCGAGCCGTCGCTGAGCTCGCCGCCCTTGAGCACCAGCTGGACCTTGTAGGTGACGCCACCGCCGGTCGAGGCGGGGCCCGGCGTGACTCCGATGCTGAAGACGGCGGCCTTGTAGGCCGCCTCGGGCAGCGCGTCGAAGTCCGCGTCGGCCGCGACCCCGCGCCTGATCTTGAGGATGTCGGACTCGTCGACGTCGGCCGAGAGCCTGAGCTCGGACACGTCCGTCACGGTCACCACGGCCGCGCCGCTGGAGATCGGCGCTCCCCTGGACACCGCGGCGGCATCCGTGGCCGCGCCCGGCAGGCTGGCGTCGCCGGCGATCCCCTGGAGCTGGGCGGGCAGGATCCCCGACAGCGACGACCCGCTGCCGCCCGAGGGCCCGCCCAGGCTCGCGACACCGCCGAACGGGGCCCGGATGACGAGCGCGCCGACAGTGCGCTGGGCGGCCCGCACGGCCGCGCGGGTCTGCACCCGGCTGGCCGCACCGATCGACGCCATCGCCTGGCTGAGGCTGCCCAGCCCGGAGTTGAGGTTGCCGACGGCGACGTCGGCGGCGTTGGCGGCGGAGTTGTACTCGCCCTCGGCCTTGGTGATCTCCGAGAGCGCCCTGGCCCGATCCTTGGGGTCCTCGATCTTCTTGGCCTGCGCCCGTGCCTGCTTGAAGCCCTGCCTGGCGATCTTGTCGGACTTTGCGCGGAACCGGGAGATGTCGACCCCCCTGGGCGGCGCGGCGGTGCCGTTGGCGGCCTGCCGGTCGGCGTCCTGCGCGGCGGCGAGCTGCTCGCGGGCCGTCGGCGACTCGATCCGGGCCAGGACCTGGCCGTCCTTGACCTTGTCGCCGTCCCGGACGCTGAGGTCCTTGATGCTCCCGTCGGCGGGCGACCGCACCGTCGCCGCGGCCTTGGCCGCCACCGTCGCCGGGGCCTCCACGACCTCGGCCACGTCCGACCTGGTCACCGGGCCCAGCTTGACCTTCGGGGAGCCTTCGTCGCTGGAACAGCCGCTCAGGAGCACGACCGTCAGGACGAGGGACAGCGCCGGGGGGAGAATTCTGCGCAATGCCACGCAAGGCATCGTAAGTGCAGTGTTACGGCTGGGACAGTGACGGGTCTCCTCAGTCGACATGACCTCCGTCATGGCCGCCGGTCGATGGTCAGCCGCCCGCGAGCTCGCGGCCCCGGTTGCGGGCCGCCTCGATGGCCTCCAGGACCGCCGAGCGCACCCCGTGCCGTTCGAGTTCGCGGATCGCGGCGATCGTCGTGCCGCCGGGCGAGGTCACGGCCTCGCGCAGCAGTACCGGGTGCTCGCCGGAGTCGCGCAGCATCACCGCCGCGCCTACCGCCGACTGGATGACCATCTCCAGAGCCGCCGCGCGCGGCATGCCGAGCAGGATCCCGGCATCGACCATGGCCTCGACCAGGTAGTAGAAGTAGGCCGGTCCCGAACCGGACAGCGCGGTCGCGCCGTCCTGCAGCGACTCGGGGATGCGCAGCACCTTGCCGACCGGCGACAGGATCTCCTCGGCCTGCTTGAGGTGGGCCTCGCCGGCGTGGGAGCCGGCCGAGATGACGCTCATCGCCTCGTCGACCAGGACCGGGGTGTTGGACATGACCCGGACGACCGGGGTGTCCTCGGTGAGCCGCTCCTCGATGAACGCGCAGGTGATCCCGGCGGCCATCGACACGACGAGGGTCCCGGCCGGGATGTGCCGGCCGACCTCGGCCAGGAGCCCGGCCATGTCCTGCGGCTTGACCGCGAGGACCACGACGGCGGCCTTCTCGGCGGCCTCGACGTTGCCCGTCACCTCGATGCCGTACCGGTCGCGCAGCAGCTCGGCGCGCTCGGCCCGGCGGGCCGTGGCCATCAGTTCGGACGGCTTGCGGCCCGCCCGCAGGACGCCGGACAGCAGCGCCTCACCCATCTTGCCTGCACCGAGAATCGCGATCATCAGAGACACCTTGACCTGGAGTTCGTGCGGAGGGCCACCCTCTCCAGGCCCGGCCCGGGAACTCAGGCGCGGGTGGTGAACGATCTCAGGAAGAAACCCACGTTCGCGGGCCGTTCGGCGAGCCGCCGGACCATGTAGCCGTACCACTCGTGCCCGTACGGCACGTACACCCTGACCTGGCATCCCGCCGCGGCGAGCCGGCGCTGCTCCAGCGGCCGGATGCCGTAGAGCATCTGGTACTCATACGACTCCTGCCCGCGCTCGTGGATCAGTCGCAGCGCGTCCGCGATCTCGATCAGGCGCGGGTCGTGCGTGGCCAGCATCGGGTAGCCCTGGCCGGCCATGAGGACCTTCATGCACCGGACATAGGACCTGTCGACGTCGCCGGCCGAGGTGAAGGCCACCTCGGCGGGTGCGGCATAGGCCCCCTTGCAGAGCCGGACCCGCGAGCCGGCGTAGGACAGTTCGGCGCAGTACTCCTCGGCCCGGCGCAGGTAGGCCTGGATGACGGCCCCCACATCCGGGTGGTCCTCGCGCAGCTCGCGCAGGATGCGCAGGGTGGAGGCCACGGTCGTGTGGTCCTCCATGTCGAGCGTGACCGTGGTGTGCGCGGCGGCCTTGCAGACCCGCCGCGCGTTCTCCAGCGCCAGCGCCTCGTCGAAGGCCTGGCCGAGCGCGGTCAGTTTGACCGACACCTCAGCACCCGCGGGCAGGTCCCGCAGGAGCCGCTCGTAGGCCTGGACGGTGGCCTCGGCCTGGCCGGCGTCGAGGGTGTCCTCGCCCAGCCGGTCGAGGGTCACGAGCAGCCCGTCGCCGAGGAGCCCGCGGGTGACCCGCAGGGCCTGCCCGGCGGTCTCCCCGGCGATGAACCGCTGGACGACCTCGCGGGTCACCGGCGCGGTCTCGATCATCTTCCGTACGGCCCCGCTGTGCGAGGCGGCGAGCAGGGTTCGGCGCAGCATGGTCCCAGGCTATGCCTCGTCAGGTGGTCCGTCTGCGGAGCGTGGCCGCGCCGGCGACGAGTGACACGACCGTGAAGGCCAGCACGATCCCCATGTCCCGCACGAGCGTCCCGCTGACCCCACCGGACCGGCCCAGCTCCTTCATGCCGTCGACCGCATACGACAGGGGCAGCAGGTCGGAGGTCCAGCTCAGCACGTCGCCCATCTGGTCGCGGGCCGTGAACAGCCCGCAGAGCAGGGCCTGCGGCAGGACGAAGGCCGGCATCAGCTGGACGGCCTGGAACTCCGTCCGGGCGAACGCGCTCGCGAGCAGCCCGAGCGCCATCCCGAGCAGGGCGTCGAGCAGGGCGACCAGCACCAGGGCCCACAGCGGCCCGTTGACGTTGAGCCCCAGCCAGGTCAGCGAGACGGTGAGCACCACGGCCACCTGGAGCAGGGCCATCAGGCCGAACGCGACCGCGTAGCCGAGCAGGAAGTCGAGTTTGCCCATCGGGGTGGTCATCAGCCGTTCGAGGGTGCCGGTGGTGCGCTCGCGCAGCGTACCGACACTGGTCACCACGAACATGATCGCGAAGGGGAAGACGCCGAGCAGCATCGGGCCGATCCGGTCGAAGGCGGCCGGGTCGTTGAAGACGTAGCGGAGCAGGACCATCATCAGGGTCGGCACCCCGATCAGCAGTCCCACGGTCTGGTGGTCGTGCCTGAGCTGGGCGAGGATCCGCCGGGCCGTCGCGAGGGTCCTCATGACGCCTGCCTTTCGGTGATGACGCGCAGGAACGCCTCTTCGAGGTCGTCGGTGCCGGTGACCTCGCGCAGCGCCTGCGGGGTCCCGTCGGTGAGGATCAGGCCGTCGCGCATCAGCAGCAGCCGCTCGCAGCGGGCCGCCTCGTCCATGACATGGCTCGACACGATCAGGGTCGTGCCGTGGGCGGCGAGCCGGTGGAACATCGTCCACAGGTCCTGCCGGAGCAGCGGGTCGAGGCCGACCGTGGGCTCGTCGAGCACGAGCAGTTCGGGGCTGCCGAGCAGGGCGGCGGCAAGGCTGGCCCGGCTGCGCTGGCCGCCCGACAGCGAGCCGACGACCTGGTCGCGCTGCCGGGTCAGGCCGACCTCCCCGATCACCCGGTCGACGTCCGAGCCGGGAGCGCCGAGCACCGAGCCGAAGTAGCGGAGGTTCTCCTTGACGGTGAGGTCGGAGTAGACGGCGGGGTTCTGGGTGGAGTAGCCGACCTTTGTGCGCAGCGGGCGGCTGCCCGCGGGATGGCCGAGGACCTCGACGGTGCCGCTCGCGACGATCTGAACGCCGACGAGGGCCCGCATGAGGGTGGTCTTACCGCAGCCGCTGGGGCCGAGCAGACCGACCACGGCACCGCGCGAAACCTCGAAGTTCAGCCCGTGCAGCACCTCGCGACCGCCTCGGGTGACCTTCAGGTCCACGACGTTCACAGCAGAACTCATCATGTGATGAATTCTGTGTCCCCGGCGGTCCCCCGTCAAGAGCCCAGATAACCCTGCAGCACGGGGGCGAGCAACGCGATGAGTTCCTCGTCGGTGGCCGACACGACCGGCTCGAGCTCCAGGACGTAGCGCATCATCACCAGGCCGACCATCTGGCCGGCCGCCAGCGCGATCGGCAGCCGCGCGACCTGCAGGGACTCGCCGATCCGGTCGAGCAGCGTCGCCGTGACGAACTCGCGGAGCAGCACCGCGCCCTGCTCGCTGGTGGTGGCCGTCCGGAGGATCGCCAGCATCCGGGGCCCGACCAGTTCGTCGGTCCAGATACCGAGGAACGTGCGGACCATCCGCTCGCCGATCTCCTCCCGCGGACCCTCGACGATGGTCGGCACGATCTGCACCGGGTCGAACGGGAACTCCATCGCCGCGACGAACAGCGCCTCCTTGGTCCCGAAGAAGTGATGGACCAGGGCCGGGTCGACCGCCGCCGAGCGGGCGATGGCCCGCACCGAAGCGCCCGCAAAACCCTTCTCGGCGAACAGGGCGGCCGCCGCCTTGAGGATCAGCGGCCTGGTCTCGGTCGGGCCCCGCCTGCGGCCGGTCGTCATGACCCGCGGTGCCGGGAGACCTCGCCCTTGGCACTGACTTCCCAGGTGTCACTGGCGGCCAGGTGCAGGCGGGCGAAGGCCAGCGCCTCGGCAAGATCCTCGATCCGCTCCGACCGCGAGGTGGCCTTGCGGGTGTTGACCTCCAGGACCACATGGCCGCGGAAGCCCTGCAGGGCCAGCCGTTCGAGCATCGCGCCGCACGGCTGGTTGCCCCGGCCCGGCACCAGATGCTCGTCCTTGTTGGGGATGCCGGTGCCGTCGGCCAGGTGCAGGTGCTTGAGCCGGTCGCCGTAGCCGTCCGCCATCTCCAGGGCGTCCGAGCCCGAGACGGCCGTGTGCGACAGGTCGAGGGTCAGATGCGGGAAGTCGTAGTCGGTCGGGTCCCAGTGGGGGGCGTACATCCCGATCTCGGAGCCGCGCGCCTTCACCGGGAACATGTTCTCGACGGCGAAGACCACGTCGGTCTCGTCCTGCATGCGCTGCAGGCCGACCTCGAAGTCCTTGGCGTACTCGCGCTGCCAGCGGAACGGCGGGTGCACCACCACCACGTCGGCGCCGAGCTCCTCGGCGACCTCCTTGGAGCGGATCAGCTTGCCCCAGGAGTCACGCCCCCACACCATCTGGGTGAACAGCAGGCAGGGCGCGTGGATCGACTTGATCGGCATCTGGTGGTAGTCCGACAGCCTGCGCAGCACGTTGAGGTCCTGGGAGGCCGCGTCGAGGGCGACCATCACCTCGATCCCGTCGTAGCCCAGCCACGCTGCCATCTCGAACGCGCTCGGCACCTTCTCCGGGTACACCGACGCTGTCGAAAGGGTGATCGGGGCTTCGGGCACCCTGATCGACTTTGACACCGCGTTCTTCTTGGCCAACGCTCCTCGCTCTCCTACCGCGCCTGTGGAAAGACTATGCGTTCCGCTCCGCCCGCTGTTCCCCGCGCCACCGTGAACGCGCCGAGAATTGACTACCCTCTGTGCCGTGGTCGAGATCGCTCCGGGAGCCGTGCCGAGTCCCAACATCTGGAATTCCCCCCAGGTCTATGAGATCGAGAACCGGGCCGTCGATCCGGATGGCGTGATCGAGGCCGCCATGCGCCGGATCAGGCCGTGGGACGCGGCCACCGTCCTTGATCTCGGCTGTGGCACGGGCTATCACCTGCCGCTCTTCGCGCGAACGGCCGCCCGGGTGATCGGAGTCGAACCCCACGCCGGACTGACCGCGGCGGCCCGGCTGCGGGTGGCGGACCTGCCGCAGGTGTCGGTACGGACCGGAGCGGCCCAGGCCGTTCCGCTGCCCGACTCCTGCGTTGACGTCGTTCACGCTCGGTGGGCGTATTTCTTCGGTCCCGGCTGCGAGCCGGGACTCCAAGAAATTTCGCGTGTCCTCCGTCACGGCGGCGCGGCCTTCGTGATCGACAACGACGCGACCCGGTCCACGTTCGGGGGCTGGTTCCGCCGGTGGCTGCGCACCTACGACCCCGGGCAGGTGGAACGGTTCTGGGCCCGGCAGGGTTTCGCCCGGGAGCCGCTGACCATCCGCTGGTCGTTCGCGAGTCGGGAGGAGCTGGCGGCGGTGCTCTCGATCGAGTTCCCGGCCGACCTCGCGGCCGAGTTCCTGGCCGAGGTCGAGGGGTGTGAGGTCGACTACGCGATCAACCTCTGGCATCGGCTGTACTAGCTGGACATTCTGTATAACAATGCCGGGAACAGGAGGTTCACTGATGAGTCGTCGCAACATGGTGCTGGCAGCAGCCGCCGTCGGCCTGGGCGCCGCGGGAGCGGGAGCAGCGGGCATCGCCGCACAGCGGCAGGCGGTGCGCCGACTGGAGCTGCGCCCCGACCCGCATGCAGGTGAGCCGTTCGGCTCTCTGCGCGGCACCCCCGTCCCGGTGATCGCCGACGACGGCACAAAGCTGTACACCGAGATCGACAACGACGACAGGACCGACCTGGCCGTCGTGTTCTGCCACGGCTGGACCCTCACCCAGGACTCCTGGCACTTCCAGCGCAGGGCCCTGCGGAACCTGGGCCGGCTGGTCTTCTGGGACCAGCGCGGGCACGGCAGGTCCGGCTCGTGCGACCGGTCCGGCTACGCGGTCCCGACCCTCGCCCACGACCTGCGGGCCGTGCTCGAGCAGACGGTACCGGCCGGCACCCCGGTGATCCTCGTCGGACACTCGATGGGCGGCATGACGATCATGCGGTTCGCCGACGAGTACCCCGACCTGATCGGTACCCGGGTCGTCGCCGCCGGGCTGCTGTGCACCTCCTCGGGCTCACTCAACGAGGTCACGCTCGGCCTCCCGGCCGCGCTGGCCCGGCTCAACCACCGGGTCCTGCCGCACGGCGTCCGCGCCGCCGGGGCCGCCTCCCAGCTGCTGGAGAAGGTCAGGCACCTCGGCCGGGACGCCTCGCTGCTGATCGAGGACTACATCGCCTTCGGCCCCGACGCCAGCCCCGCCGCGGTGCACTTCGCCGAGGAGATGATGGGCGACACCCGGATGGCGGCGCTGTCGGACTTCTTCGGCTCGATGATCGGCCACCCCGAGATCGCGACCTGTACCCCGCTGGCCGGCATCGAGACCCTGATCATCGCGGCCGAGAACGACGCGCTCACCCCCGTCGAGCACAGCCTGACGATCGCCACCAAGTGCCCGCAGGCCCGCCTCGAGGTCATCTCGACGGCCGGGCACATGGCGATGCTGGAACGCCCCAGCCTCGTCTCCGACCACCTCGGCGACCTGATCGAGCGGACCCGCAAGACGCTCTAGCCCCGGGGTACTAGCCGGGCAGCGCGTAGCGGCCGTCGTCGAGCGGGTCCACCAGACCGTCGGCGATCAGCCCGTCGAGGGACCGCTCGCGCTGTACCGGGTCCGGCCAGACGACGTCCAGGGCCGGCTTCCGGACCGGCCCGACGGCGTGGCGCAGCACCGCCAGGAGCCGGCCCCGGCACTGCCGGTCGGTACCCGCGTAGGTCTGCCCGCGCCTGGGCGGCCCGTCGTAGGGCGGCTTTCCGGCCAGCCGCCAGGCGCACTGCTCCCGCACCGGGCAGTCGGCGCAGCGCGGTGCCCTGGCCGTGCAGACCAGCGCGCCCAGCTCCATCACGGCCACGGCCCAGCGGGCGGCGGTGGCCGGGTCGACCGGCAGGAGTTCCTCGGCCATCTTGACCTCGGCGACCGTCTGGGACCGTGGCGGGAACTGCGCGCCGGTCCGCAGTCGGGCCAGGACCCGGCGGACGTTCGTGTCGAGCACCGCGTGCCGCTGACCGTAGGCGAAGCTCGCCACGGCGGCTGCGGTGTAGGACCCGATGCCCGGCAACGCGAGCAGCTCGGCGTGGACCGTGGGGACCTCGCCGCCGTGCCGGCCGACGATGGCCACCGCGCACCCGTGCAGCCGCAGGGCCCGGCGCGGATAGCCCAGGCGGCCCCAGGCCCGTACGGCCTCGCCCGCGGGTTCCTTCGCCAGATCCGCCGGGGTCGGCCAGCGTTCCAGCCACTGCGCCCAGACCGGGAGCACCCGGTTGACCGGGGTCTGCTGGAGCATGATCTCGCTGACCAGCACGCCCCAGGGGGTGGCCTCCGCGGCCCGCCAGGGCAGGTCTCGGGCGTTGTCCTCGTACCAGTCGAGGATCAGGTGTGTCGGCATCGCGACCAGGGTAGTGGAGCGTGTCCTCCACTCTGGGCGAGAACGGCGGACGCATACTGTCCGAATGGATTCGGGGACGATGCGTGATGACGATGCCGCCAACACCGACGACGCCTACTGGCGGCGGCGGGCCATCGCGCTCTGCGTGGTGGTCACAGCCGTCGGCCTGACGGCGTGGGCCTGCTCCGGCGACGGCGGCCCGGCCGAGCAGACCCCGGTCAAGAACGCGGCGGCCGTGGCCTCCCTGACCCCGACGCCCAAGGCCGCCAAGCCGCCGGTGCCGGGCGTCGAGG
>JBDSTJ010000545.1:0-4150 GCA_039928335.1 Streptosporangiaceae bacterium
GACCGTCCGGGCCGTCCGGGCCGTCCGGGCCGTCCGGGCCGTCCGGGCCGTCCGCGATCTCCATGCTCTCGACCACCGAGCCGGGTGCGGACGACCACTCCTCGTGGGCCCCTGTGCTCGGGATCGCGGTCGCGGCCGAGGTGGCGTTGCTGTGGGTGGCGGCCTTCCTGGGCGTGTGGCGCCGGAGACGGGCCCTGTCGGGCGGATATGCGGTGCCGCATCCGGTCCGTGCCCTGACCGGTATGTACAGAGCGCTGCGGCGGGCTCGCCTTCCGTTCCGGCGGCGCACATAGTCTCCGCAGCTCATCGCGGCTCAGGCGCCGTTCTTGTCACCGGTATGACAAAGAGGTACGGAGGAGATCTGCTCCAGCGCTAGTGACCGCTATTGGCTACTTTCCGGTAGCCTCGCGAGACACTCGCCGCCCCCCCAGGAGTACATCGATGGCATTGGGTTCTCTGCGCCCCGAACTCAGCCGCAGGCCGCTGGCCGAGCTGGCCGCCGTCTATGCGGTCGAGAAGGCCGACGAAGCCGCCTTCACGTTCGTCGACTATTCCACCGACCGTGACGGCGCGAAGGTCACGTTGAACTGGGCCCAGGCCTGGCAGCGGAGCCGGGCGATGGCCGTGGCCCTGCGCCGGATCGCCCAGCCGGGCGAGCGCGCCGCGATGCTGCTGCCACAGAGCCTCGAGTACATCATCGGCATGATCGGTGCGATGAACTCGCACATCGTGGCCGTGCCGCTGTTCTCCCCCGACCTGCCCGGCAACGCCGACCGGCTGATCAAGGCCTATTCCGACTCCGAGCCCGCGGTGATCGTGACGACCGCCGCCGCGCTGCCCTATGTGGAGAAGTTCCTCGACGAGCACGACGTGCCCCGCCCGCGCGGCATCGTCGTCGCCGACGAGCTGGACCTCTCTCTGGCCGAGGAGTTCGTCCCCGTCGAGATCGACCCGGACGAGCTGGCCTACCTCCAGTACACCTCGGGTTCGACCAGCGCGCCGGCCGGAGTGGAGCTCACCCACGCCAACTTCGCCACCAACGCCCGCCAGCTCGCGACCTCCTGGGATCCGCCGGCGATCGACAGCTGCGAGGCCGTCACCTGGCTGCCGATGTTCCACGACATGGGCCTGATCACCGCGCTGGCGCTGCCGCTCGTCTACGGCAACCACGTGATCATCGTGGATCCGGTGTCGTTCCTGATGCGGCCGATCCGCTGGATGCGGCTGATCTCCGAGTGCGACAACGTCTACACCGCGGGCCCGAACTTCGCCTACGACTACGTGGCGGGCCAGGCCAACGACAAGAGCCTCGAGGGGCTCGACCTCAGCGGGCTCAACATCTGCCTCAACGGGGCCGAGCCGATCCGGCCGACCACGCTCAGCTCCTTCCGCGACGCCTTCACCCCGGTGGGGCTCAAGGCGGGGGCGCCCCGGCCGGCGTACGGGCTGGCCGAGGCGACCGTGTTCGTGTCCGGCAGCTTCGTGACCAACCCCGACAACACGGTCGCCGCCAAGGTGATCGACGTGGACCGTGAGGCGCTGACCCAGGGCAGGGTCGTCGAGAGCGCCGAGGAGAACGTCGCCCGGCTGGTGTCGTGCGGCGCCCCGGTCGGCCAGTTCGTGGCGATCGTCGACCCCGACACCCACCGGGAACGTCCCGACGGGGACATCGGCGAGATCTGGGTGCACGGCCCGAACGTGGGCCGGGGCTACTGGGGCAACTCCGAGCGCAGCGCCGAGACGTTCAACGCGGTGATCACCGACCCGGTCGACGTGCCGGCCGGCGGCTGGATGCGGACCGGCGACTTCGGCGCGGCCTACGCCGGCGAGCTGTACGTCACCGGGCGGATCAAGGACCTGATCATCGTCGACGGGCGCAACCACTACCCGCAGGACCTCGAGGTGACCACCGAGGGCGCGCACCCCGCGGTGCGGCCCGACTATGTCGCCGCGTTCGCGGTGCCCGGTGAGGAGACCGAGCGCCTGGTCGTGGTCGCCGAGCGCAACCGCAGGGTCCCGATCGCCAAGTTGGACCTGGCCGAGGTCGAGACGGCCGTGCGGGCCGCGGTCAATGTCACGCACGAGATGCACATCCACGAGTTCGTGCTGATCGAACCCGGGTCGATCAGCCGTACCTCCAGCGGGAAGATCGCGCGGGCCGCGACCAGGACCCGGTATCTCGCCGGAGAACTGCAGCTGACCGCTGCGCGCCTTGCCAGGTAAGTGCGATGAGCAAGTAGGGGGACGGACATGTACCGCTTTGGGCGGTTGATCTACCGCTGGCGCTGGCTGGTACTTGTCTTCTCCCTGGTCGGCGCGTTCGCGAGCGCGGCCTACGGCGTCGGGGTGTTCGCCCCGGCCGTGCTCAAGCAGGGCGGCTTCGACGACCCCCGGTCCGACTCGACCTTCGTGTCCAAGACGGCCGCGTCGGTGTTCGGGTCGGCCAACCCCGACGTGATGCTCGTCTACCGCAGCCCCGACCTGGACGTCGACTCGCCCGAGTTCGAGAAGTCGGTGCTGTTCACCGTCGCCCGGCTGCCCAAGTCCAACGTGAAGTCGATCGTGTCGTACTGGCACATCGCGGCCAACACCGTGGAGCTCAGGGACGCGCGCAAGAACTTCGTCTCCAGCGACCGCCGCAGCACGTTCATCGCGATCGCGCTGGCCGGGACGACCGACCAGGCCAGGCTGGACAGCTACAACGCGATCAAGGACCGGTTCGCCGCGCCCGGGATGTCGGTGAAGATCGGCGGGGCGGTGCCGATCGGCAACGACTTCGCCTCGCAGATGGCCGAGGACCTGGCGCACGCCGAGATGCTCTCGCTGCCGCTGGTCGCCCTGATCGGCCTGATGGTCTTCGGCAGTCTCGCGGCGTCGCTGATGCCGGTGCTCGTCGGCGTCTTCTCGATCTGTGGTGCCCTCGCGGTGCTGCGGATCATGACCTTGTTCACCGACGTGGCCAGTCTGGCGATGCCGCTGGTCACGATGCTCGCAGCCGGCCTGGCGATCGACTACTCGCTGTTCATCATCAGCCGTTACCGCGAGGAGATCGAGAAGGGCCGCGACCGGGAGACCGCGATGGGGATCACCATCGCCACCGCCGGCCGCACCGTCATGTTCTCCGGGGTCACGGTCTCGGTGTCGATGGGCGGGCTGCTGCTGTTCCCGCAGATGTTCCTGCGCTCCATCGGCCTGGCCGGCATCGCGGTGATCCTGGTCGCACTGCTGACCTCGCTGGTGCTGCTGCCGGCCCTGCTCGGTGTGCTCGGCGCGAAGCTCGAGTTCGGGCGGATGCCGTGGCGGCGCAGGAAGGCCAGGCCCCGGGACGAGGCGAGCGGTGCCTGGTACCGCCTCGCCCACAGCGTCATGCGCCGCCCGATGCTCTACTTCCTGGGCGTCAGCGCGATCCTGGTCCTGCTGGTCTCGCCGTTCCTGCACGTGCAGCTGGGGTCGTCCGACATCCGGGCGCTGCCCAAGGACATGCCGACCCGGATCGTCGTGGAGACGATGCAGCGGGACTTCCCGGCGGGCGTGCTCGACCCGATCGACGTGCTCCTCACCGGTTCGCTGATCCCGCCGAACTACAAGATCGCCGATGGCGAGCGGCCGCCGAACCTGGAGAACTTCCGCAAGAAGATCGACACGATGGACGGCGTGAAGAGCGCCCAGTTCGTCGGGTACGCCTCGAAGGAGGGCGCGGTCCGGCTTTCGGTGACCTATGAGGAGCCGACGAACTCCCCGGCGACCCAGGACCTGGTGCGGCGGCTCCGGGCGCTGCCCCCGCCGCAGTCGGTCGACTATGTGATCGTCGGCGGCAGCACGGCCGGCCAGCTGGACATGATGGACAGCCTGGCCGAGGCGCTGCCCAAGACCGCGATCTTCGTGGCCTGTGCGATTTTCGTCCTGCTGTTCGCGGCGTTCGGCTCGATCGCGCTGCCGTTCAAGGCGATCCTGATGAACCTGCTGTCGATCGGCTCGTCGTTCGGCGTGATCGTCTGGGGCTTCCAGGACGGGCACCTGGCGAAGGTCCTCAACTTCACCAGCACCGGGACCGTCGACGCCAACACGATGATCCTCATCCTGGCCGTGGTGTTCGGGCTGTCGATGGACTACGAGGTCTTCCTGCTCAGCCGAATCCGGGAGGAGTGGG
>JBDSTJ010000546.1:0-4901 GCA_039928335.1 Streptosporangiaceae bacterium
CATGCCTCGTGCATCCGGTCGCGGGCCTCGAACAGCCGGAACAGCCCGGTCCTGCGGCGCACCGTGCCCGCCACGACCAGCATGTCGGCGCCGTCCGAGGCGGCCAGCGCCCGCACCAGGTCGCCGAGGCCCTTGTCGACGTGGATGAATCCGAACGACAGCAGCAGCCGCGCCGTGCCGAGGCCGAACCGTTCGCGCAGCTCGCCGGCGGTCACGGTGGCCGGCGGCGGAGGCGCGCAGAAGTGCGGGATGACGACGGCGCGCTCGCCGGCGAGCCGCGCGGCCTCACCGGTGTGCGCCACGATCCGGTCGCACCGGGCGGCGAGCCGCCGGTAGAGGACCCGGCCGGGGCCGCGCAGCAACGCCACGTCGCGGGTGACCTCGTGCACGGTCGCGACGACCGGCACCGGCAGGCCGGCGAGGAACCTCAGCACCGCCGGGGTGCGGGAGCCGAACGCGGCGACCGCGAACTGCACGTGGACCAGGTCGGGCCGGAACCGGGCGAGCACGTCCTCGCCGAGCGCGCCGACCACCTCGGGCGGCGAGCCGGGCTGCGGGCGCGGCGTGACCACCGCGGTCTCGTGTCCGAGGTCCCCGACCGCCGCCGCGAGCACCTTCGTGTAGGTCCCGATCCCGTCGCGGGCGGGCGGGTAGGGGCTGAGGTACAGGATCCTCATGCGGTCAGCACCGCCGAGACCCGTGCGGCGATCAGCGACCAGGAGTACTCGGCGAGCCACGGCTCCAGCACCCGGTCGGGGCCGCCGCCGTGATCCCCGTCGAGAGCGGTGGCGAGGGCCGCGGCGAAGGCCGGCAGGGTCGGCGGGCACACGGTGCCATGCCTCGACCGGCGCACGAGGCACTGGGCCAGGTTGTCGCGGGCCGAGGTCGTCACCACGGGCACCCCACAGGCCAGCGCCTCCAGCACGGCCACCCCGAAACCCTCACGGAGCGAGGGGAAGGCGAAGACCCGGGATGCCTTGATCAGCGCGTACACGTCCTTCTGCTCCTGGACGTCGTGCCGGAACTCGACCCTGCCGGTGATGCCGAGCGCCGCGGACCTGGCGTGCAACCGGTCCCGCTCGGGTCCGTCGCCGATGATCCGGCAGGTCACCGGCCGGCCCTGCTCACCTAGCAGCGCCACCGCGTCCAGCAGCAGGTCGAGCCGCTTGTGCGGCATGAGTCTGCTCACCACGACCAGATCGCGCCGCTCCGTGTCGGCCTCGACGGCGCGCACCCGCTCGAAGTCGATTCCGTTGGGCACGACGGTGATGGGAACACTGTCGGAGACGTGGTCGCGCAGCCGCAGCCCGGTCTCCGGCGACGCCGCGATGATCCGGTCGGGGGCGCGCATGGCCAACCACTCCACCGCCCAGCCGAACCACCACAGCCGGCCGAGGTAGTCGCGCCAGTACACCGGCCCCCACACCTCGTGCCAGGTCCCGACCAGCGGGCGCCGCCGCACGGTCGCGACGATCCGCAGCACCAGCACGGGGAAGAACGGGATCTGGTCGGCCTCCAGCACGTCGAACCGCTCGCGGAGCAGCCGGAGGCAACCGACGGAGAACATCAGCGCCTGGAGCATCGACCGTGCGTCGCCCCGGTACAGCGGCCACTTGCGGCAGATCGCGTGGAAGGTCACCCGGCCCTCGGTCCGTACCTTCGGGCCGTCCCACCACTGCATGGTGAAGACATGGACGTCGAACCGCTCGACGAGATGGCTGGACAGTTCACGGCAGCGGTTCTCGCGCCCGCCGAAGCTGTAGGGGTGGACGGCGTCGACGACCAGCGCCACGATCGGCCGGTCGGTCATCGGCCGCTGACCTCGTCGGGATCGGAGGTGCACCGGGCGCGGTGGCCGATGGTCTCGCCACTGCCCTGCAGGGTGACGGTGAGCACGATCGGCCCCGGCGAGCACTGCAGGGCGGCGGAGGGTGCGACGGTCACCAGCCGCCCGTCCCGCACGACCGCACGGCCGGTGGCGACGGGGGCGGCGGCCTGGCCGGGCACCGCCGGCAGGGTGAGGGTGACCGTCCAGCCGTAGTCGCGGGTGTGGCCCGTGCGGTTGCCGATCGTGAAGGTCGGCAGTTCCAGGACCGTGGTGGCCAGCACCAGCTCGGGCAGGCTGTGCGGGGCGGCGAACGCCAGCTCGCTGAAGGCCCGGGACGGGCCGTCCAGCCCGGTGGCCCGCAGCAGTTCACGTCCCGGGTCGGCCTGGAGCCCGAGGACCACCACGAGCACACCCGCCCATCCCCACCAACGCCCCGACATACGGCCCCCCTCGCCGCAAAAGCGACTTAACCAAGCGGAGAATGTATCCGAAATCGAGAATCTCCTGTCGCTTGCGTCACGGGCGCATGAGCAGAGTGGGCTCCTCCACACCGCCGGCCGTCGTCGAACCGACCCCGAGAAGTCCCTTGCCGAACGAGGTGAGCGCCGTCAGAACCTGGTCGCCCTGGCCGTTGGCGCCGGGGCCGGCCGGCCGCTCCAGCGTCCAGGCCCGGCCGTCCTTCGAGGTCCACAGCACGACGTCCTGCGGCCGGCCGATCGCACCGGCCACCACGATCCCGGCATCGGTGCTGGTCACAGCGGTGATGATCATGTTCTGCCCGGCCTCGGCCGGCAGTGTCACCGGCTGCCAGGACCGGCCGCCGTCCGGCGACAGATAGGCCAGCGACACCGTCCGGGCCCCGGCGGCCACGACCGCCGTTCCCACCGCCAGCACCAGATCGCCGCGGGAGACGATGTGGGTCAGCCGTCCCTCGTTGACCCCGTCGGGGATCGGCAACCGGTTCAGTGTCCACGTCCGGCCATCGGGCGCCGACCAGACGGCCGGGCGGCGCACGAACACCCCGCCGTAAGCGCGCGGGTCGGTCACGCCGCCGGCGGCCAGGAACCCGAACCGCCCCGTGGTCACCGAGTTCATCCAGCGCTGCGTCGCCTGGGTGCCCTTCAGGTTGTCCTCGCTCGTGGGGGTGCCGCGCTCCCAGGCCTGCAGGTCGACCGAGTACCAGGCGGCCGCGCCGTACCCGTCCTGGCCGACGATCACATAGCCCTGCGGTCCACCCGCCGCCGCGGTGGCGACCAGCGGTTCCTTGCCGGCCGGCGCGAACGCCGGCACCTGGTCGGCCTGCTCCCAACCCGTTCCGGTCCGCGAGGTCAGCACCAGCGGCCGGGTACCCCCGTCAACGCCGACGCCGAGCCAGCCGGACGGGCCCGCCGCCAGACCGGTGAGCCGCTGGGCTCCGGTCCTGGACATGGCCTGCCCCGAGGCGCGCTGCCAGCCCTCACCGTCCCGCGAGATCCAGATCGCGGCGTCGCCGTCGGTGCTGCCGGCCGCCGCGACCTGCCCGTCCTGCCAGGCCAGCGCGGTGACCGCACGGTCGGTGGTGCCGAGGCCGTTGACCTGCCCGCGCACGTCCTCGCCGCGCTCGTCACGGACCACCAGCATCGCGTCGAGGTCGTCGCCGCCCGACTCGCGGCCCGCCAGGATCGTGGTGCCCTCCGCGGCGGCCACATCGAGCACCTGCCGCCGCTCCGGCAGGGTCAGCGACCCGGCCGGGGCCCACGCGCCGCCGTCGATGCTGGACACCAGGTCGACCCGCCGGTCGGTGACGACGGCCGCCGTCACCGTGCCGCCGGTCCCGGTCACCTTGAGTACGCTCTGCTGGCCGGGAACCGCCAGATCGGGCAGTGCCCGCCAGGTCAGACCGTCCGTGGACCCATAGACCTTCGCGGTCGCGCCGAGCCCGCGCACCGCGAACAGGTCGGTGTCCGACGCCGCGACGTGCAGGTCCCGGGCGCCCTTGGGCTTGGGCACCGCGAACTCCTGCCAGGTCGCCCCGTCGTCGCCCGACCGCCAGGTGACGTCGCCGGTGACGGAGCTGACGCCCTTGAGCACGATCGCGTTCGCGACCCAGGCGATGTCGGTGAACTCCAGCGTGCCCCTGGCCGGCGGGTGCAGCTGCCAGCCCGCGACCCGCTTCCAGCTCGTGCCGTCGGCCGACAGCCAGACCACGGGGGCGGCGTCGGTGAAGTCGCCCTTGGCGGTGGTCGCGCCGGTGGCGATGAAGGCCTTGCCGGACCAGGCCACGTGACGCACCCGGTCCTTGGAGCCGAACTGCGCGCCGCTCTGGTCGGACTGCCGCGTCCACGCCGCGCCGTCCTGGCTGGTCCAGACGACGGTGGCGCCCGAGACGCTGCGGCCCAGAGCGACCCAGCCGTTCGGTGCGGCCGCGACCTGGTCGGGCACGTCCCCCGCCGAGGCGGGCTCGCCCTTGACGGTGCGGACGGTGGCCGCCCGGAAGGTCCGGCCCGAGTCCACCGAGATCACGAAGATCGCCCGCTTGCCGAAGTCAGCGGGTTCCCCGCCGACGGCGACGACCCGGGTGCCGCTCGTCGCGACCGCCGTGAGTTCCTGGTCGCGCCCGTCGAACCGGGCGGCGGGGTCGGCGGCGAAGATGCGGCCCGCCGGCTGCCAGTCCTCGCCGGAGTCCGAGCCGCTGAGCACGAGGAATCCGGCGGCGACCGTCACGGCCAGCGCGGCGACCGACGCGCCGAGCGCCAGCCACGGCCAGCGCGGCCCCCGCCGGGGAGCGGCGGCGGCCGGACTCAACCGGAACCCTTGGTCGGCACGGGTCATGTACGGATCGAAGGGCTGCTGCCCTCGGTCCGGCTTCTTCCCTCGTGCCACAGGTGACCCTTTCCTACGCTGACATCCGTCCCCGACAAATGATGATCTACTGTACGGTTCTTGACGTTCTCCACAGAGCAGGCCATGGCCGGTACCGGTCACCCGCGTGGATGAGAGGTGCCCGTTGACACGAACCCGCCCCTGGCTCGCCACCGCCGCGGTCTGCGCCGTCGTGTCGGCCGCGAGCGCGCTCGGAGCCTGGCGTCTGGAC
>JBDSTJ010000547.1:0-3412 GCA_039928335.1 Streptosporangiaceae bacterium
AGAGCTCGTCCCGGCTGTCGAAGTACCGGTAGAACGACGACCGCGAGGTCCCGGCGAGCGCGACGATGTCGTCGATCGAGACCTCGTTCTCGGGTCCCTGCCCGAACAACCCGACGGCCGCCTCGATGAGTTCCTCGCGGCGCTGGTCCGAGGAGAGCCTCCGGAACGGCTGTCGTTTGCGCGTGCTAGCCCCTGGGTCGGCCATAGGCGTCACCCTACCCCCGGCCCCCGGAACAGACCCTCGTCTCCTCGGCTCGGCATTGATTGGTTCACCTATGTCCGGGAAGTATCGAAGAGATCGCTTCTGGGATAGGCTTTCTGATTAATCCGAGCGTTTAGGTAGGAAATTGATCTCCTTCAACGGTGTGAGCAAGCGTTATCCGGACGGGACCGTCGCCGTCCACGACCTCACCTTCACCTTTCCCGAAGGAGAGATCACAGTTCTGGTGGGGCCCTCCGGCTGCGGCAAGACGACCACGCTGCGGATGGTCAACCGGATGATCGAGCCGAGCTCCGGCACGATCGAGATCGACGGCGTCGACGTGACCACCAAGAACCCCGCGGAACTGCGCCGGGGCATCGGCTACGTGATCCAGCAGGCCGGGCTGTTCCCGCACCGGACGATCATCGACAACATCGCCACGGTCCCGTTGCTGCTGGGCTGGGACAAGAAGCGGGCCCGCAGCCGTGCGCTGGAGCTGATGGAGCGGGTCGGCCTGGAGGAGAACTTCGCCAAGCGCTACCCGCACCAGCTGTCGGGCGGCCAGCAGCAGCGCGTCGGCGTTGCCCGTGCCCTCGCCGCCGACCCGCCGGTCCTGCTGATGGACGAGCCGTTCAGCGCGGTCGACCCGATCGTGCGCACCAGCCTGCAGGAGGAGTTCCAGCGGCTGCAGAGCGAGCTCCACAAGACCATCGTCTTCGTCACCCACGACATCGACGAGGCGGTCAAGCTCGGCCACCACATCGCGGTCTTCGCCAAAGGCGGCACCGTCGCCCAGTACGCCACGCCCGAGGAGCTGCTCGCCCGGCCCGAACCCGGCTTCGTGACCGACTTCCTCGGGGGCGAGCGCGGCCTCAAGAAGCTCCGTTTCTTCCAGGAGCTGGAACATGCCTGAGGACGAACCGCTGATCCGCTGGGACTGGATCGACAAGCATCTCGGCCAGTTCGGCGACCTCACACTGGAACACCTGAAGCTGTCACTGCTGCCCATCCTGTTCGGCCTGCTGGTCGCGGTCCCGCTGGGTGTGCTCTGCCAGCGCTGGCGCTGGCTCTACCCGCCGGTCCTGACCGTCGCCAACATCCTCTACGCGATCCCGTCCCTCGCGCTCTTCCTCTTCCTGCTGGACTACACCGGCCTGACGATGTGGACGGTCGTCATCCCGCTCACCCTCTACACCCTGTCGGTCCTGGTGCCCAACGTCGTCGACGGGCTGCGCCAGGTCCCCGACCATGTGCGGCAGGCGGCGATCGCGATGGGGTACGGGCCGTTGCGGCGGCTGATCGCGGTGGAGCTGCCGATCGCCGTACCGGTGATCATGGCGGGGGTGCGGGTCGCCACGGTGTCCAACATCAGCCTGGTCAGCGTGGGTGCGCTGATCGGCATCGGTGGGCTCGGCGGGCTCTTCAAAACGGGCTTCGACCTGCAGTTCTCCACTCCGGTCATCGCGGGAGTCGTCCTGATCATCGTGCTCGCCGTCGGCTTCGACCTGCTGCTGGTGCTCCTGCAGCGGCTCCTCACCCCCTGGGCGGTCCGATGAACGACGGCTGGGTGTGGCTGACCGACTCGGTCAACTGGAGCGGCCCCAACGGCATCCCGACCCGGCTCGCCGAGCACCTCACGCTCAGTGTGATCGTGCTGCTCATCGCGGCCGCCATCGCGCTCCCGCTCGGGCTGCTGATCGGGCACACCGGCCGGGGCGCGTTCCTGGCGGTCAACTCGGCCAACGCGGCCCGCGCGCTGCCGACCCTGGGCCTGCTGGTCCTGGTCTACCTGCTGACCACCGGCAGCGACGTCGCCGGGCTGATCCCGCTGGTGGTGCTCGCGATCCCGCCGATCCTGGTCAACACCTACGAGGGGATCCGGCAGGTCGAGCCGGCCATCCGGGACGCAGCGGCCGGGATGGGTATGACGGGCACCCAGGTCGTCACCCGGATCGAGCTGCCGATCGCGGTCCCGCTGATCCTGCTGGGGCTGCGCACCGCGGCCATCCAGGTCGTCGCGACCGCCACGGTCGCCGCCTACATCAACCTGGGCGGCCTGGGTGGTTACATCATGGACGGGATCTCCCTGCGAGAGTACGGGCCGGCCTTCGGCGGGTCCCTGCTCGTGGTCGCGCTGGCGATCGCGGTTCAACTGATCTTCACTCTCATCACCCGACTGGTCACACCCAAGGGCCTGCGGAACTAGGAAAGGACCCCCAGCAAAGATGCGTTCCATGAAAATAGTCGTGGGTGTGGCGCTGCTCGCCACCCTGGCCGCCGGCTGCGGAGACGACAGCTCCGACAACCCGCTCGAGACCAAGCCGTCCCCGGCCGGCGCGGGCAAGACCGTCGTGGTCGGCTCGGCGGGCTTCCCGGAGAACGTCCTGCTCGGCGAGATCTACGCCGGAGCGCTCGAGGCCAAGGGCGTCAAGGTCGAGAAGAAGCTGAATCTGGGCACCCGTGAGGTCATCTACAACCAGCTCAAGTCGGGCGGGCTGACGGTCCTGCCGGAGTACAACGGCGCGCTGCTCGCCTACCTCGACAAGAACGCGGCACTGCCGACGACGACCGAGGACACCGACAAGGCGGTCGCCGCCAAGCTGCCGGCCGGCCTGAAGCTGCTGGAGCCGTCACCGGCCCAGGACAACGACTCGCTGACGGTCACCGCCGAGACGGCCACCAAGAACAACCTGAAGACCATCGAGGACCTCAAGCCGGTCGCGGGCACCTTCACCGTCGGCGGCCCGCCGACCTTCGAGGGCCGGTTCAAGGACAAGCTCAAGGAGGTCTACGGACTGACCTTCAAGGGCTGGACCCCGGACCGGTCCGAGGGCGCGAACGTCCCGACCTGGCTCAAGAGCAACAAGGTCCAGGTCGGCAACATCTTCACCACCACCCCGGCGATCGTGATCAACAAGCTGGTCGTGCTGGAGGACCCCAAGGGCGTGTTCGGCCAGCAGAACATCACCCCGCTGGTGAACACGGCAGGTTTGGACGCCGCCGCCGAGGCCGCGCTCAACGCCGTCTCGGCGAAGCTCACCACCGATGACCTGCTCGGCCTGATGAAGCAGATCGCGATCGACAAGGCCGACCCGGCCGAGGTCGCCAAGACCTGGCTCGCCGCGCACCCGTAGCACCGCGCACCCTTAACACCGCGCACCCTTAACACCGCGCACCCGTAAAACAGCGTGCGGCACCGGCCGCGCCCCC
>JBDSTJ010000548.1:0-10681 GCA_039928335.1 Streptosporangiaceae bacterium
AGCCGGTACTCCTCACGGCGGCGGCGCTCGGCCAGCACCGCCGAGAGCAGGATCTCCGGCCGCAGACCCGGCGGCGGCGGCGGTGACACCCGGGCGGCGACCTCCCCCGCCAGGCGCGCGCCCATCAGGTCCCGAACCTCCGGCAGCAGTTCCCAGAACCGCAGCAGGTACTGCCGGGCGCTCAACGCGAGATCGTCGGAGAGCTGGGACAGCTCCAGCCCCTGCGCCCAGCCCGCCAACTGGGGCGGCATCTGGGCGACCGGGGCGCGCAGGTCGGCCGCCGACACCCGGTCCTGAATCACGATCGTCCCGGCGAAGATGTCGCCGAGCCGCTTGCCGCGCCGGTTGACCAACGACGTGATCAGCGCCGGCGCGCCGGAGAACATGAAGAACTCCGCAAACCCGGCCAGGCCCCTGATCAGCGCCTGCCGGAACCGGACCGGCCCCCCGTCGTCGGAGACCGTCCTGAGCCCCAGCGCCATCTTGCCGACCGTACGGCCCCGGGTCGAGGTCTCCATCACCACCGGATAGCCGACCAGGCAGCCCACCGTGATCAGGACGGCGAGGCCCACCGCGACCGCCTCGTCGGCGACGAGCAGCACCAGCTGGACCGCCTGGGACAGCAGCGCGAACAGCGACAACATGATCATGAGGTCAATCAGCAGGGCCGCCGCCCGGCTCGCCAGCCGGGCGATCCGAAGATCGAGCTCGACCGCTTCGCCGGTGACCAGTCCGCTCTGCATACCCGCCGTCATGCGGCAAGTATGCCGGTTGGCTCGTTACGGTAGGTTCGGCGCGTGGATGTCGACGCCTATGTGGCCGCGCACAACGCTGAGTGGCTCCGGCTCGAGTACCTGATCAACCGCAGCGGCAAGCTCAGGGGCGCGGAGATCGACGAACTGGTGGAGCTCTACCAGCGGGCCGCCACCCACCTGTCGGTCGTCCGGTCCGCCTCTCCCGACCCGGCCGTGATCGGCAGGCTGTCGTCGCTGGTCGCCCAGGGCCGGGCCGCGGTCACCGGAGCGCAGGCCCCGCTGTGGCGGGACGTGGCCAGGCTCATCACCGTCTCCTTTCCCGGCGTGGTCTACCGGCTGCGCTGGCAGGTCATCGGCTGCGCGGTCCTCGGCAACCTGTTCGCACTCGCCGTCGGCATCTGGGTGGCGAAGAACCCCGAGGTCCAGGCGTCGATCGGCACCCCGCGCACCATCCAGAACCTGGTCGACCACGACTTCGCGAACTACTACACCGAGCACGACGCCGGGGCGTTCGCCTTCCAGGTCTGGGTCAACAACGCCTGGGTGTCGGCGCTCGCCCTGATCGGCGGCATTCTGCTGGGCATCCCCACCCTGATCAGCCTGTTCACCAACCAGCTCAACCTGGGCCTGGTCGGCGGGCTGATGGTCGCCCACGGCAAGGGCGAGGTGTTCTTCGGCCTGATCCTCCCGCACGGGATGCTGGAGCTCACCGCCGTCTACGTCGCCTGTGGCGCGGGCTTCAAACTCGGCTGGACCATCATCGATCCCGGGCCCCGGCCCCGCGGGCAGGCCCTCGCCGAGGAAGGCCGAGCCGCCATGAGCGTCGTCCTCGGTCTGATCGGCGTCCTGCTCGTCTCCGGCGCGATCGAGGGCTTCGTCACCGGCTACGTCCACGTCACCTGGCTCCGCATCGGCATCGGCGCGCTCGCCGAAATCGCCTTCGTCGGCTACGTCTGGTTCTTCGGCCGCCGCGCCCTCCGCCAGGGCGACACCGGCGACATCGCCGACTCCCCCGACCTGGCCCCGGTGTCGGCCTGAGGGCCGGGGACCGGCCCCCGACGACCCCGCACCGTACCGCCGCGTTTCCGCGGGTCACCGGCCCGGCTGAGCTGCCGAACCCGTCCGCAGGCCCCGCGGTCAGGGCCTGAAGGGGAGTTCGGCGTCGATCTGGAAGCCGCCGTCGGATGAGGGACCCGCGGCGAAACGGCCGCCGAGCATGGCGGCGCGCTCCTGCATGCCGATGAGGCCGTGGCCGCCGGAGCCCGGCGGGTCGGTGACGACGGGGATGCCGTCCAGGCGGGTCTCGCTGGTCAGGGGCCGCTCGAAGACCTGGGTCGCGGCGTGGGCGGGGTCGTTGTGCACCCGCACGGCCAGCCGGTCCTGGTGGTAGGTCAGTTCGACCTGGACCTGCGCGCCGGGCGCGTGCCGCCGGACGTTGGTCAGGGCCTCCTGGACGATCCGGTAGGCCGACAGCTCCAGGGTCGCCGACAGCGGATGCTCGGCGCCGCGTACGGCCAGGCCCGCTGCGCCGCCCGCGCCCCGGTGCTGGTCGATCAACTCGGGCAGCCGGTCGAGGCGGGGCTGCGGGGTGACCTCGGCGTCGCCGGGGGCATCGGAGCGCAGCACGCCGAGGAGCCGGCGCATCTCGACGAGGGCCTCACGGGCGGTGCGGGCGATCTCGGCATAGCCCTCGTGGGCTTCGGCGGACAGCGACTGCATCGTGTACGGGGCGGTCTCGGCCTGGACCGCGATCATCGAGACGGAGTGGGCGACGACGTCGTGGAGTTCCCGGGCGATGCGGGCCCGTTCCCGCATCACGACCTGCTCCCGCTGGGCGGCGTCGAGCCGGACGAGCGTCTCGGTGTTCTGCTCGCGGGCCTCGGCGGTCGTCGTGGCCACCACCCGGCGGGCGTCGCCCAGCCCGATCGCGCCGATGACCGCGACGACCGACGCCGGCCACGGCACCGTGGACAGGCCGTCGGCGGCCAGATAGACCACCGCCACGCAGGCCAGGCTCGTGCAGGCCAGGACCCCGGTCGAATGCCTGGGCAACTGCTGGGCCAGCAGATAGAGCACGCACAGCGCCGCGAGCATCGTGGTGACCAGCAGCACCTGGCCCGAGAGCAGGGACGCGGCCGTCGCGCCGAGCACGATCGCGGCGACCGGGCGCAGGACCTCGCGCCGCCACACCAGCGGCAGCGTCGAGGCGACCGCGAACCCGCCGGGCACACTGACCAGGGAGTCGTTGTTGAGGCTGAGCTCGTACAGGGCCGCGAGGGTCAACGCGAGGCCGGTGACGGGCGCGTAGACCCAGGACCCGGTGAACCGGCGCAAGGCGGTGAGCCAGCGCGGCAGCGGTGCGGTCTGCTGCCCGCCCGGCGGGGCGTAACCCGGCGGGACGATCATGGTTCCCTGCGGGCCGACCTGACCGTACGGACCGGGCTGCGGGTCCTGCGAACGCCCGTACAACCGGTTCATGATCTTGTCCTGAAGCGGCTTGAGCAGGCGGCCCACGCCTTCCAGGACCCACAGCAGAAGCTGGCCGACCCCGGCCACCACCCGGCCCGACAGCCGCCACAGATGTTGCGCGGCATCTGTCCCGAGAGTTCTTTCGCTGGTCACAGCCCCATCCTGTCCCCCAAGCCCGACAAACCACCTCACCTCAGGGGGCGATACCAAGTTGTGACCTCAGACTTGGGGATGACTCGGGATCCATCCTCACGAGGGACGTGCGGATCGGGTCCGCGGCGTAAAGTCGTGGTTGTGACGAGGGCGGCGGTGCTCTGATCGGGGGTTCGGAAGCACCGCCGCTGTCACGCAGGAGCTGGAGATGGGGGTCTCCTCGAAGCCCTCCGTTCCGACCGGTGTGGGGACTGGTCAGAGCGGAGGGCTTCACCTTTTTCTGGACCCTTTCCCCAGGCCTTGCCGGACACAGTCCCGCGCAGCGAGCCCTCCCGCGCGCCCGGTGGTTGGGTTTCTTCATGAAAACTTCCACCGACCGCGGTGTCCAGAGCCCCACCCGGGTGGTGCTGGCGGTCCTCACCCTGGTGATGGCCGCCGGCTCCGCTCCAGCGCATGCCGAGTGCGGGTGCTGGCGGTTCGTGCGACCGACCGGCTCCACCCTGGGTGAGGTGACCGCTCCCGCCGCGAACGCGGCCTGGGCCACCGGCAGCCGGGGCAGCCGACCGGCCCTGCTGGCGTGGAACGGCCGCCAATGGCGGGACAGCCCCCTGGCGGTGCCGTCGACCACGATCCTCGAGGGCGTCTCCGCGTCCTCCCGTAAGAACGCCTGGGTCGTCGGCTTCGACCCGTGGGGTGTCGCACTCGCGGCCCACTGGAACGGCCGGGCCTGGAAAAAGGTCCCGTTCCCCAAGGCCGGGCCGACCTTCCTGCGGGCCGTCGACAGCCGTACGACCGAGGACACCTGGGCGGTGGGCAGCACCAGCGGCTTCGCCGGGTCCCAGGCCGCCGTCTGGCACTGGAACGGCGCGGCCTGGAAGACCACCCCGGCCCGGAGCCCGCTCGGCAGCGAGCTCTCGGCGGTGTCGGCGGTGTCGGCGACCCAGGCCTGGGCGGTCGGCACGCAGGGGAAGAACCCGCTGATCCTCCGCTGGGACGGCAGGACGTGGGCCCCCTCCCCGACCCCGAAGATCGAGGGCGAGGCGACGTTGACCGACGTGGCCGGGACCTGGGCGGTCGGCACCAGCTTCGCCGGGACCGAGAAGCCGCTGGCCCTGCACTGGGACGGTAGGGCCTGGGCGGTGAGCCCGGTCCCGGGCACCGGCAGGCTGGCGTCCGTCGCCGAGGACGGCAGAGGCGGGGTGTGGGCCGCCGGCGAGACCTCCGACGGCCGGGCGACGCTGGCCCACTGGAACGGTCGGTTCTGGGACCTGTCCTCGGCCCCGTCGCCGCTGGGCGAAGAGGAGGAGACGCTGACCGGCCCGTCGTCGGTGTGGGGGCTGGCCCACGTGCCGGGAACGGCCGCGCTGTGGGCGGTGGGAACCGCCAGGAACGCCGCCATGACGTGGACGAACGCCCCCCGGCCGCGCTAGCGGACGTTGCGGCGCGGCTCGTCGATGGCGGGCTCGAGGTAGATCAGCTTGGCGACCGGGAACTTCTCCCGGATCCTGGCCTCGGCGGCGTCGATGCCCTTGGCCACCTCGGCGGCCGTGTCGTCGTGGTGGACCGCGATCTTGGCGGCGACCAGCATCTCCTCGGGCCCGAGGTACTGGGTCCGCAGGTGTATCACGTGGTCGACCTCCTCGACGCTCTCCAGTGCGTCGAGGATCTGGCTCTCGACCTCGGGGCCCGCGCCCTCACCGAGCAGCAGGCTCTTGGTCTCGATGGCCAGGATGACCGCGACCAAGCCGAGCAGCAGGCCGATCGCGACGGAGCCGATGCCGTCCCAGATGCCGTTGCCGGTGAGCACCGCGATGGTGATGCCGACGAGGGCCAGCACCAGGCCGATCAGGGCGGCGAGGTCCTCCAGCAGGACCACCGGCAGCTCCGGGGCCTTGGCCCGGCGGATGAACTCCACCCAGCTCTGGTCACCGCGGACGTGGTTGGACTCCTGGATCGCGGTGCGGAAGGAGAAGCTCTCCAGCACGATCGCGATGATCAGCACGGAGAAGGCCCAGATCGGTGCCTTCACCTCCTCGGGGTGCTGCATCTTGTGGATGCCCTCGTACAGCGAGAACATCGCGCCGACCGTGAACAGCACCAACGCGACCATGAAGGCGTAGAAGTAACGCTCGCGGCCGTACCCGAAAGGGTGCTGCGGGGTCCGGTCCCGTTCCGAGCGCTTGCGGCCCAGCAGCAGCAGGCCCTGGTTGCCGGAGTCGGCAATCGAGTGGATCGACTCCGCCAGCATCGACGACGACCCGGTGAACACGAAGGCGACGAACTTCGACACCGCGATGCCCAGGTTCGCGGCCAGTGCCGCGACGATCGCCTTGTTTCCGCCCTCTGCTGACATCTACTCGATCCTTGCCTTGAGCTCTCGGCTGGCCGCGACCGGCGTCGGATCGACGTCCAGGGCGATGGCCAGGTAAACGGAGACATAGTCGCACAGAGCGATCAACGAAGCGATCCGCTCGAGCGGGTGCTCGCCCTCTGCCCTGATCTCGCTGACGGTAACTCCCCTGGCCCGCGCCATCTCCACCGACACCTTGCGGCGCAACGCCTCCCGCGGGTGCTCCTCGGTGTCACGGAGCACCAGGACGTGCAGCCTGGCCTCGGCCTCCTCGGAACGGTCCCGGAAGAAGTCGTCGGCGTCCGCGGCGACCAGGGCCCCCTCGATCGCCATCAGCTGGTTGTGGCCGACCTCCGGGATCGCCCCGTGGGTGCAGGGATGCTTGGCGTTCTCGTTGATCTGGCAGGCCAGCCGGTAGGCGGCCGCGCCGGCGAGCTGCGAGGAACCCCAGGCCATCGGCACCGCGCCCACCAGGTCCTGGGCGATCTGCTTGGCCGGGTTGAGAAACGGCTCGCTGGACGGCCGGCAGCGCCCGCTGACGTCCTCCAGCAGCACCGCGGTACGTTCCAGCACCTCGTCGGGAACGTCGGCCAGGCCGAGCTGCCGGGCCACCACGAGCAGCGGCACCGCCATCGCCCACAGGGTCGCGCGGGCCTGGCCCGCGTAACGCACCGGCACGTGGATCGACCGGCTCTGCACCGCGATCTGGGCCAGCGGCGACTCGGCCGCGCTCACACCGACCAGGGGCGTGCCGCGCCGGACCGCCTCGGTGGCGACCGCGACGGTCTCCTCGGTACGGCCCGAGCAGGACACGGCCAGGACCAGGTCGGCCGCGCCGACCCAGCCGGGCAGCCGGTGGCCGCGCACCTGGATGATCGGGACCGGGCAGCCGATGCCGCAGACGGCGGCGAGGATGTCCCCGGCCGAACCCGCCGCACCCATGCCGACGACCACGATCGCGCGCGGCCGGTCCGCCCTGGTGATCCGGCCGAGCCCGGACTCGGCGCACTGCCGGACCGACTCGCGGATCTGCGCGGCCGAGGAGGCGACCTGCCGGAGCATCTCGCCCGGGTCGGCCGCCTCGATCGCGGCGGCGTCGTCCAGGCCGGTCAACTGGGCTTCCGGGCCTCGTCCACGAGCAGCACCGGGATCCCGTCCCGGATCGGGTAGGCATAACCGCAGTCGCCGTCGCACACCAGCTCCTCGGCAGCGGTGTGCAGAGCTCCCCGGCAGTTGGGGCAGGCCAGGATGTCGAGCAGCCAGGTATCGAGTTTCATCAAGCCCTCACAATGGACAGGACCTCGTCGCGGATCGCGATCATGGTCTGGGAGTCGGCTGCCTCCGCGTTCAGACGGAGCAGCGGCTCGGTGTTGGAAGCGCGCAGGTTGAACCACCAGCCGGCGGTCGTGTAGGTGGTCCCGTCGAGTTCGTCGACCGTGACCCCCGGCCGCCCGGCGAACGCCGCCCGGACCGCCTCGGCCCGGCCGGCCTGGTCGGCGACCTCGCTGTTGATCTCACCGGAGGCGACGTACCTGTCGTACTCCCGGAGCAGGTCCGACAGGGTGCGGGAGTCCTGCTCGCCGAGGGCGGCCAGGACGTGCAGGGCCGCCAGCATGCCGGAGTCGGCGAACCAGAAGTCCCGGAAGTAGAAGTGCGCCGAGTGCTCGCCGCCGAAGACCGCTCCGGTGTCGGCCATGGTCTTCTTGATGAAGGAGTGCCCGACCCGGGTCCGGACCGGGACCCCGCCGTGCTCACGGATGATCTCCGGTACGGCCCGCGAGGTGATCAGGTTGTGCACGATGTCGGCGCCCGGATGCTTGGCCAGCTCCCGGGTCGCGACCAGCGCGGTGATCGCCGACGGGGAGACGATCTCACCGCGCTCGTCGACGGCGAAGCAGCGGTCGGCGTCGCCGTCGAAGGCCAGCCCCAGGTCGGCACCGTGGGCGAGCACCGCTGCCTGCAGGTCGCGCAGGTTCGCCGGCTCGATCGGGTTGGCCTCGTGGTTGGGGAAGGTGCCGTCGAGCTCGAAGTACAGCGGCACCACCGTCAGGGGGAGGCCGTCGAACACGGCAGGCACGGTGTAGCCGCCCATGCCGTTGCCGGCGTCCACGACCACCTTGAGCGGCCGGATGCCCGACAGGTCGACCAGCTTCCGGAGGAACTCGGCGTACCCGGCCAGCAGGTTCTGCTCCGTGACGGTCCCGGGCGGGCCGGCGAAGGCGGGCACGCCGGCCGCGACCAGATCACGGATCTCCAGCAGGCCGGTGTCCTGGCCGATCGGCCTGGCCCCCGACCGGCACAGCTTCATGCCGTTGTACTTCGCCGGGTTGTGGCTCGCGGTGAACATCACGCCCGGCAGTTCGAGGCTGCCGCTGGCGTAGTACAGCAGGTCGGTGGAGCCCAGCCCGGTGGCGACGACGTCGGCCCCCTGGGAGATCGCGCCACGCGCGAACGCGGCGGCCAGCGGCACCGACGACGGCCGCATGTCATGCGCCGTGACCACCCTGCAGGCCCCCGTCACCCGGACGAACGCGGCCCCCGTGGCCTCGGCGACGCCCTCGTCGAACTCATCAGGCACGACGCCTCTGACGTCATAGGCCTTGAAGATCTTGGCGAGGTCGCCCACTGCCCACTCCCTGCTCCTGGTCCGCTCGTGATCCGAGGTTCCGAGCCTACCGGGAACAAGTGAACCGGTTGCGCTGGTATCGCCGTGGCCGGGCGGCTCGGCTCATGGGCGTTGCGGTCAGCTCATGGGCGTTGCGGCTTGTCGGACCTGAGGACGCGCAGATGGCCTCGACGGCTCACCTCGGTGCCCTGGCCCACGGGCTCCGTCCGGGGACCGGCCGGTCTGGCGGCCTCCCGGACGGCGTCGGCGAGTGCCTCGAGATCGTCGGTGCTGGGCTCGGTCTCCTCATAGGGCAACCGGAGCAGTTCCCAGCCCATCGGCGCGGTCAACCGGTCGGCGTGGGCGGCACACAGGTCGTAGCAGTGCGGCTCGACGTACGCGGCGAGCGGGCCCAGAACGGCGGTCGAGTCTCGGTAGACGTACGTGAGCGTGAACACTGCGGACGCTTTGCACGCGGTGCGGGAGCAGATGCGGACGGGGCTCACGATGCCAGAACGTACGCCTTTCCCGGCCGCGCCGCCACTATCTGAGTGATCGTGTCGCCCGTATCCGAGCAAAGTGGCCAAATTTGGAGGTGTTTTGGAGGTCAGGGGCCTGCGTCGGGTGCGCCGGTAGACTGGTCGGGTGATCCGAGCCAAGCGTCGGGACCGGCACGGGCGTGGCCTGCGCGGACCGCTAGCACCCCCCGAAGTGCCCATCTCGCTGACCCGGTCGGAGAAGTTCGACGACGTCGTCCGGGAGGAGGTCCAGCGGATCGCCGCCCAGTGGCAGAGCGAACTCGAAGGGGTCGAGTTCGCCGTCGAGGACGTTCCCGACGTGGAGCCCGGCGTGACGACCGTGCCGCTCAGCGCGCTCCGCCGGATCACCGTCAACGGTGCCGAGACCCCCCGCATCGTGGTCTTCCGCCGGCCGGTGGAGGCCCGGGGCGGTGACGACGACCGCGACCTCGGCAGGCTGATCCGTGAACTCGTCGTCGAAGAGGTCGCCGGGCTCCTCGGCATCTCCCCCGACCAGGTCGACCCGGACTGAGCTCCCTACGGGAGCAGGAAGCCCAGGGAGTCCAGGACGGGCGGGAGCCGGACGGTCCCGGGGGACGACACGATCGGCAGGACCGTGACGAGGCGGTCGTCGCCGGCCTTGGCGAGCATGACCCGGGCGGCGTGGACCGGGCCCGAGCCGGGCAGCGGCTGGATCAGTACGCCGTCCTGGGACTGCGGGACCTCCAGGGTCCGGCCCGCGCCGACCTCGACGTCGGCCGGAGTGCCGGCGCCCTGAGCGGTGACCGGGGTCACCCGGACCCTGGCCGCCGCCTGCGGGGCCGTCAGGACCAGCGAGGAGCCGTCGCGGGCGTCGGCGGAGCCACCGCCCCCGGTGAGCGGCAGGGTGGCGGCTCCGAAGCTCACGTCGTCTCCGGTGGCCACGAAACCGGCCACGATCGGCTGGTCGGAGGTGAGCAGGACCGCTCCGGCCTTACCGGACAGGCCGCCTTCGAGATCGGCGGTGCTCACGGTCGTGGCGGGCGCCTCGATGGTGTCCTGGCCCTCCGGGGCGAACGCGCCGGACGCCGTGATCACCTGGACCTTGACGTGCGCGTCGGTCTCGCCCGGCACCCCCACCATGAGGGTCCTGCTGCCGTTGCCGCCGGGGATGCCGGGCAGCACGACCCGGGTGGCGGGCGCGGTGGTGACCGGCACCCAGTCGACGCCCTTGCCGCCGAGGTCCTCCCGGACCGCGGCGGCGACCCGGCCGGTGGTGACCGACACGTGCAGCGCGACCGTCTCGGACTGCGCGGCCAGGACGCCGAGCCCGTCCGCGCTCCGGCCCACCTTGATCGTCCGGGTGGAGCGCGGCGCGACCTCCAGGCCGCGCCCGTCGGTGGTGTCGAGCGAGCCGTCGTTGGACAGTGCCGTCACGTCCACCGAGGCGGCCACGTCGTCGACGTTGGTGACGAGCAGGTCGACCGTCGCCGCGCCCGGCCCCGGGCCGAGGAACCAGTGGTCGATCTGCGGCTCGGCGCAGCGGACCCCGGCGAGGTACTTCCTGGTCCGGGTGGTCTGCTCGGCCGCGAACCCGCCGGCCAGTCCGCCGCCCGCCCTGATCACCACCGCGCCGCCGACGGTCCTGGCGGCGGGGGTGGCCGACCAGGTCACCCCCGGGGTCCCGAGCGTCGCCAGGGCCCTGCCGGACTTGAGGTCGGCGACGACGGCCTGACCGCCCCCGGCCGGGCCGGCCAGCGCGCCCACCCGGGCGTTCACCGGGGCCGGGCAGGCCAGCACGGCCGCGTTGACCGGCACCACCGGCCCGGTCACGGCGGCGGGCCTGGCCGGC
>JBDSTJ010000549.1:0-6091 GCA_039928335.1 Streptosporangiaceae bacterium
GGCCTCGGGACTGAGCGTGAAGTCAATGGACATGGTGATCCGCCTCTCTCCAAGGCACACTGTTTAATGCGACCGCATTGAATGTCAAGATGGCCTCATGACGGATATCAGGGACCGGCTGGTGACCGCCGCGGAGCGGCTCTTCGCCGAGCGGGGGCTGGAGGCCGTCAGCCTGCGTGAGATCAACGCCGCCGCCGGGACCCGCAACGCCAGCGCCCTGCAGTACCACTTCGGCGACCGCGCCGGGCTGGTCCGGGCCGTGCTCGCCCGGCACACCGCCGACGTCGAGGCCGCCCGGCACGCGCTGCTCGATCGGTACGAGGCCGACGGCCACGACGACCTGCACGCTCTCGGCGGTGCGCTGGTCCGGCCGCCCGCCGGCAAGCTCCAGGACGGCGTCGGCTACCTCCAGGTCGTCGCCGACCTGCTCAACCGGCCGCTGCCGCCGTTCGACCTGATGAGCCTGGAAGGCGACACCGCGAGCATCAACCGCTGGCGCACCCTGGTCCTGCCGCTACTCGACCCGCTGGCGGTCAGCCACCACCGCCGGTTCCTGGCGCTGCGGTTCACCTTCACCGAGCTGTCCCGCCGGGCCAGGCGCACCGACCGGACAGATCACCGACTGTTCGTGGAGGACCTGGTCGACGTGGTCACCGGGCTGCTTGCCGCGCCCGTCTCCGAACGCACCCGCCTCATGGCGAAGTGAGCTCGCGCGCGGGTGCCGGGACCGTGATGATCAGACCCCGCAGTTCGTAGCCGGAGATCTCCTCCTTCATCGAGATCCGCGGCGGCGCGTCCATGGCCAGGCCTTCGAGGGCGAACAGGCGGGTCAGGAACACGTCGGACTCCTGGATGGCCAGGTGCGCTCCCGGGCACCGGTGCGCGCCGTCGCCGAAGGACAGGCCGGAGGCCGAGGCCCCGTCACCGAACGGGCGCGCCGGGCAGACCTCCAGTGGGCGTTCGCCGAACGCCGCGGTGTCGAGGTTGGTCGCGCTCACGTCCACGTCCACGAGGTCTCCGGCCGGGATCACGACCGGGCCGTCAGGGCCCGGCACCTCCACCGCGCCGACCGTGCGCCGCTTGAGATTGCCCACCACCGGCTCCAGCCGGAGGATCTCGTGCAGGACCGCATACCGCTCGTCCCGGTCACCGGCCAGATAGCGCGCCTTGAGGTCGGCGTCCCCGAACAGGTGCCAGACGGCCATGTTGATGAACTCGCGGGTGGTCACCATCCCGGCGGCGGCGAAGGTGACGCACTCACCGAGGATCTCCCCGCCCCGGCAGCCCTCGTCCATCAGGTGGGAGATCAGGTCGTCGCGCCGCCCGGCTCGCCTGGCCCGCACCGCGGGCCGCACGTCGTTGAGATAGATCGACAGGAACGACCGGTTCTGCCGGTAGAACCAGTAGAGCCCGCTGGGGCTCCGGAAGCCGGGCTTGCCGAACTTCTCGGGAAAGAAGCGTTCGAGCCGTGCGTCCAGGCCCGGCCTGCTCTCGGTGAGCCCGATGACGGCGGCGGTGACCTCGACCGCGAGCCGGAAGCTCAGCTCGCCGAGGTCGGCGGAGCCTTCGCGCACGAGCCGGCGGAGCTGCTCGTCAGCGACCTGTTCCATCAGTTCGCGGTAGCGCTCGTCGACTCTGCGCTGGGTGAAGTAACGGGCGGTCTGCCGCCGGTGCTCCCGGTGCTCGGGGCCGTCCCGGTAGAGCACGGGCCGCCTGATCCGGGCTGGGAGCTTGTCCATCGTCTCGACGCCGAGGCCCGCCTGGACGGTGTCCGTACTGCGCAGCACGGCCCGCCCAGCGGCGTGGCCGCGCACCCGCCACACCCCGTCCGGGCCCTGTTCGACAGGGCAACCGGACTCGACGGGCCCCCGGTCGACCTTGCGTGCGTTACGGGAGTCATCGAGATGCGGCACTGCCTCGCCACCTTCCCCTGTCGGCTAAATGATCACCATACCGTTCCTGCTCACAAACCCGTCGAAGATTGTTGAAATACGTACAAACCCTGGGCGTACGCCGACCTCGATCCGGAGGTGCTGAACCGCGCGACCACCGTCGACGGTCGGCACCTGCCGGATGGGCGTGGACGAGCGGACCGTGGTCGACCCGGCGCTGAGAGTACGCAGAATCGAGGGCGTGCGCGGCGGCGACCTTCTCGTACTGGACATCCGATATCGGCATATGCCAAGCTCGGCGCCCATATCGCGGGATCAATCAGCAGTGGTCTGGAGTCGTTCATGGGCTTGTCGATTGAAGAGTTGCAGAGCGCGGTACACCGGTACTACGAGCTGGTCGACGCCGATGACGTCGAAGGCCTGGTCGCCCTGTTCGACGCGAACGCGGTCTATCACCGCCCCGGCTACGAACCCCTGGTCGGCACCACTGAGCTCGAGCGCTTCTACCGCGAGGACCGGGTCATCGACAAGGGCCGGCACACCCTCTCCGCCACGGTGACGGGCGACGGCGGAGCTGCCGTGCACGGCGCCTTCGAAGGCGTCCTGAAAGACGGCCGACAGGTCGCCCTGCGCTTCGCTGACTTCTTCACCTTCTCCCAGGAAGGCACATTCCAGACCCGCGACACCTTCTTCTTCTCCCCGATGGTCTGACCATTCCCCGACCCGCCGAACACCGGTGGTCCGCCCGGGAAGCTCAGCGCCGCGATCGGGTGCCGGTGAGGGTGGTGATCAGCCGGTGCGCCGGCCGGGGGGCGGTCCAGAACCGATGGTGGGTGGCGGTCGCGTAGCACGGTGAGCCGTCCCGGAAGAGGCCGGTGAGGCCCGGCTGCTCGAGGGCGACGGCGCCGAAGTCGTAGAGACCGGCCATCCTCGGGACGATGATGGCGTAGTCGAGCGTGCGGGCCAGGCGGCCTTCCGCGCCGAGCATGGCCCCGACCGTGAACCCGGTCAGCGGGTACTGGTGGGGGAAGGCGCTCCGGAGGTCCAGGAACAGGCCGACCGAGCCGCGGCGCGGATCGGCGAGCCTCGGTCCCAGCCGGGCCAGCCGCCCCAGGGCCGCCTGCGGTTCCGCCGCCAGGAGATGGGTGTAGAGCACCCGCAGCAGCGCGACGTTGATCATGAAGCGTTCGGCCGGCAGTTCGGCCGCCGCCAGGTCCTCGTGCTCCAGATAGCCGGAGACGACGCTGGCGTTGTGGGCGCGGTACCAGCCTGCCGGAGTGGGTGCGGCGGCGAACTCGACCCAGAGCTCGACGCTGCGCGTGGACGCCCGGCCGGACCCGGTCGTAGTGAGCAGGTCGGCCTCTGTCTTGTCGCGCAGGAGCCGGTCGTTGACCGCACGCCACCACGGGCTGCCAGACGAGGCGTCCAGCACGCCGCGCGAGATCTCCCAGCGCAGGAAGCTCAGCTCGGCGCGGCCATAGCGGGCGAGGCCGTCCCGGTAGAAGGCACCGGCGAGGGCGAGCCTCGCCCCGGTGCTCTCACCCACGGCCAGAACCTGGTCCGCGGCGCGCGCGGCGGCCTCAGTGATGTCCATCGCGACCCATGGTCGCAGCCTCAGCCGCCGAACTGGTGTCTGCGCGCGTAGGCGGCGAGGTCGTCCCAGTCGTCGCCGAAGTGGGCGTGCCCGGTGTCGCCGCAGCCCGGGGTGAAGACGTCGGGCACCCGGTACTGCGGAGCACTGAGGTTGGGGCTGCCGGTGAAATCGAGCACTTCGGCCAGGTTGTTGGCTGCGGCATCCCGGACCGTCAGCGGTGCCAGGCCGTGCCGCCACCCGATCATCTTGAGGATCGAGGTGTGGTCGTACAGGCCGTGCGCGACCGCTCCGCGCCGGGCCCTCGGCGAGATGACCGTGCACGGGACCCGGAAGCCGCGCAGGCCCGTGCCCAGGTCCGGGCGCGGGTCGGGACCCTCCGGTGGCGGGACGTGGTCGAAGAAGCCGCCCCACTCGTCGTAGTTGATGACCAGGAGGGTCCGTTCCCAGTTGGGGCTCTTCGTGACCGCCCGGTAGACCCCGTTGAGGAAGGCCTGCCCGTGCCGGATGTCGGCGAGCGGATGCTCGTCCTGGGCGGTCCCGGGGATCGCCTCACCGGCGAAGCCGGGCTCCACGAACGACACCGCGGGGAGCGTGCCGGTCGCGGCCGCGGCATAGAAACCGAGGATGTGCCGGCTGATGCCCAGGTGCTTGAGGCCCCAGAGCGCGGTGAACGGCACGTCGCTGAAGTAGTACCGGTGGCTCACCCCGGCCTCGGCGAGCCGGTCCCAGATCGTGGGCATCGTCGCGATGGTGAAGGTGTTGGAGATCCGGTCGGTCTGTGCGGCGTGCTGGAAGATCCGGTTGGGGAACGTGGACGACATCACGGCGGAGAAGTAGTTGTCGCAGACCGTCCAGTCCAACGCGGCGTGCCCGTAGAAGCCCAGGTCGGGTCCCTCGTAGTAGCCGATGGCGAACTCGTCGTTCTCCCCGGTCCGCAGCCAGCCGTCGCACGCGCCGTTGTTGTACTCGCTGCGCCCGCCCGCGTAGGAGTGGCTGGGGTCCTTGAAACCGCAGCCGTAGGGCACGGTCAGGTGGTGGGTCGGGTGTGCCACCCCGTCCCGGTCGGTGTAGCTCAACCCCGCCTGCCGCCCGTTGGCTCCCGGCACCCAGCCCAGGTAGTGGTCGAACGACCGGTTCTCCATCATCACCACGACGATGTGGTCGATCCCGGAGTCTGCGGGGTTCGGCAGCGGCCCGGCGGCTGCCGCGGCCGGAATCCCGGTCGCGGCCAGGGCTGCGGCGCCGGCGGTGCCGGCCAGGAAACCTCGGCGGGTCACCTCTTCATCGAGCACGGAACTGCTCCTCTCCTCGGGTGCGATCAGCCGTGAGTCTGGCCCTCCCGGGGATCTTCCGGAAGGCCCAGATTCCTACGGCCGGTGTACGGCCGATCAACGAGTGGTAACTCGGCGATCGCCCGGTTCGAGCAACGGTGAGGGCCCGCTGGCCGACCCGACCTCCGGTCGCACCGTCTGGATCACCCGGGTCTGCGAGCCCAGGACCGTCACGCACCGGGTGCATCTGGACGTCTACGCCGCCGGACCCGCGCCCGGCGTCCGGAGGGTGCCGCCCGGGGGAAGCGAGCGGAGGGCAACCAGTGTTGCGCCTTCCTCGCCTGGTCAGGCGCGGCGCAGCCGCCAGTCGCTGACCGTGGTGAGCGAGCCCTTCTTGTAGGACTGGCGGATCCTGCCGGTCCCGCCCGCGCAGGTGTAGGTCGCCTTGATCGGCACGACGCCCAGCGACGCGCCCTTCTTGGCGGCCGAGGCCAGGCCGAGGGTGACCGGGACCGGCGTGGTGAGCTTGAGGACGGCGTTACCCCTGATGCTGCCCACCTTGACGCTGATCGTGCCCTTCTTCGACCCGGTGATCTTGCTGCTGGCGGTCAGTTTCCTGGACAGGGAGATCGAGGCCTTGGCCGGGATGCCGTTGTAGGCGCCGGTGCCCCTCAGCGGCTTGGACCCGGTGAAGTCGTAGGCCATCCTGCCGTTCCTCGCCAGCTTCACCTTGATACCGGCCCCGCCCCTGACGGAGAACCGGGTCTTCTTCCTGGTGTCGTCGGCGTGGACCGAGGCGCTCGTCACCTTCCAGGAGCCGACCCAGCACTTCGCCTGGGGAGCCGCGGACGCGGTCCCCATCGTTACGGTCCCTGCCGCCGCGAGCACGATCGCACCGGTCACCGAAATCTTGCGCAGCATGAAGTCTCCCTGGTCACGTGGAACGTCGGCCGCACCATTATTGCCATGTCAGACATTTGCGCCAGGGCTACCACAACAGATCAATAATGGACAGTAGGTGAACTGCACGACCACCCCGCCCGCAGGCTCTGCGACCGCACACTCCGCGAGCCCGGGTGCGGTCGATGGTCCGCTGATAGCGTCCTCACATGTCGGGATCACAAGTCACAGCCGCCGATGTCAGGCACGCCGTAGGCCTGTCGGTCGCGGCGCTGAGCGAGGCGCTTGAGGCCGACTGGAGCGCCCCGGCCGGTTCGCTCGACTGGGACTGCTGGGAGACGGTCGAACACCTCAGCGACGACCTGGTCTCCTACGCCGCTCGGCTCGGACCGGCCGAGCCGCCGCAGGACCACAAGGTTCCCTTCCGCTGGACG
>JBDSTJ010000550.1:0-10056 GCA_039928335.1 Streptosporangiaceae bacterium
GTCCGATAGGAGGTGCCGCTGGGCGCGTCGACCTTCTGCGGGTGGTGCAGTTCGATGACCTCGACGGACTCGAAGAACGGGGCGGCCTTCTGCGCGAAGTGCATCATCAGGACCGCGCCGACACCGAAGTTGGGCGCGATCAGCACGTGCGCACCGGGTTTGGCCGACTGCCAGCCCCGGAGGGTCTCCAGCCGGGCCGGGTCGAAGCCCGAGGTGCCGACGACGGCGTGCACGCCGTGGGCGACCAGGAACTCGAGGTTGTCCATCACGACGCCGGGGTGGGTGAAGTCGACGACCACGTCGGCCCCGGTCAGGACGTCCATGGCGTCGCCCTGGTCGACGGCGGCGACCAGCTCGAGATCAGCTGCGCCTTCGACGGCCCGGCAGACCTCGGACCCCATGCGCCCGCGCGCGCCCAGTACCCCGACCTTGATCACGATCATCCTCCGCAGCTTGACCTTCGCACCCGAGCCTATCGCGCCACAGGAATACGAGATATTTTCACGAACATGATGATTCCGCGCCGGATCGTGGCGGTGGCGCTCGCCGCGGTGGTCCTGGCCCCGCAACCGGTACAGGCCGCGCAACCGGTACGGGCCGCCACGGGGTGGTCACTGCCGCCTCTGACCGTCCAGGACGCCCAGATCAAGGACGTCCGGGGCCGTACTGTCATCCTGCGCGGTGTCAACGTCAACCAGCTCAACGACTACGCCCAGAACGACCAGCCGCTTCCCACCACCGCGCCGCTCGGCGAAACCGACTTCGCCGAGATCGCCGGCCTGGGCTTCAACGTCGTCCGACTCAATCTGGCGTGGTCGGCGCTCGAACCCACTCCGGGCGCGTTCTCCCAGGCCTATGTCGCCCGGATCCGCGCCGCCGTGGCCGACGCCAAGAAGTACGGCATCTACACCGTGCTCGACATGCACCAGGATGCCTGGGGCAAGGCCGTCGGCACCCCGGCGGGCACGAGCTGCCCGCCCCTGACCAATCCGGGCATCGGCTGGGACGGCGCGCCGGCCTGGGCGACCCGCACCGACGGCTGGTCGACCTGCAATGCCGCCGGGGTCCGGGAGGTCTCCCCCGCCGTGGCGCGGGCGTTCCAGAACTTCTACGACGACCGCGACGGGATCCAGGGACATCTTGTACGGACCTGGGCCCGGCTGGCGGCGGAGTTCAAGAACGAACCGGCGGTCGCGGGCTATGACCTGCTCAACGAGCCCAATCCCGGGCTCAGGACGCCGGGGTCGGCGGCCGAGCAGCTCGGCAGGTTCTACCAGCGGACCATCGACGCGATCCGGGCCACCGGCTCGCAGCACCTGGTGATCTTCGAGCCTTCGGTGCTGTGGTCGGCGTTCGGCATCGACGCGGTCCCGCCCGGGAAGTACCTCACCGACCCGCTGGCCGTGTTCTCCCCGCACCTCTACAGCGAGTCGATCAACCTGTTCGGGAGCGTCCCCTCGATCGGGACCGCGTTCGCGATCGCGCGCCTGGCCGCCGCCTCCTACGGTGTTCCGCTGTGGAGCGGCGAGTGGGGCTGGTTCGGTGACCCGGCCGAGCAGACGCCCAAAGTCGACCGGTTCCTCGACAACGCGGACAACGCCCTGATGGGCGGCGCGTGGTGGTCGTGGAAGCAGGCCTGCGGCGACCCGCATCCGGTCCGGGACGGCAGCACCCACCGGCCCCAGGGAAACCTCAGCCAGATCGACTGCCCGAGCGGCACCCCTCTCGGCCTCAGCGCCTTCAGGACCCCGCTGTCCCGCCCCTACCCCCGGGCCGCCCCCGGCCTGAAGAAGATCACCTCCAGGCCGTACGGCTTCACCGGCGACCGCAGATCCGGTGACTGCACCCTGGAGGCCTGGTTCCCCGGCACGGCCAAGCCCTCAACGACCACCCGGGGCCTCACCGACCTCACCTACACCCAGGCCCCCGGCGGCTGGCAGCTCACCGCCTGCGCCACCGGCCCGTACGAACTGAGGACTTCCTGAGATCTGACGCCTGGCCGGGGCCGGGGTCGGGTCACTGTGCGCCGGATCCCCCAGCTAACGTCGGGCCCGCTCCAGGACCTCCTCCTCGGTGAGGGGCCCCGCAGGGTGGTGACTGAGACAGAGCGGTGCCTGGAGCAGAGCCTCGGGGCGGCGTTCGCTGGTGACATAGAACTGGCCTCGTTCCAGCCTGCCGACCCGGCTGGCGCTGCCGCCTCTGGCACGGGCCAGGTCCTGCGCGGCGGCGACCTGGACCGGGCTGTTGAGCCGGCCGATGAACTGCGTCGTGGCGTTGCCCGCGATCTGGTTGTGCAGGCCCTTGGGCGCCTGGGTCGCGAAAACCAGTCCCAGACCGTACTTGCGGGCCTGCGACGCCAGGGTCAGAGTGCTGGTCAGCGCCACGGTCCTGGGGGTCGCGGGCGCGAGGGTCTGGGCCTCGTCCATCACGTACAGGCCGCCGAGCGGCCGGTCCCGGGCCGGATGCCGTTTGATCCAGGAGAACAGCGCCATCTGGAGCTGGCTGACGAAGCCGGGCCGCCGATCGTCGGCGAGCCCGACGAAGCTGACGACCGAGACCCGGGCCCGCTTTCCCGCGGACGGGGTGAGCAGCAGCTCCGGGTCGACCGGTTCGCCGCCCCCGGCGAACAGCGGGTCGTTGATGGTGGCGGCAGTCAGTGCCTGCGCCAGGTCGGCGGCGAGCTCGTCTGCGTCGTCGATCCGGCTCGCCTCGAACGGCAGGTCGGCCAGCAGCCCGAGGAACGCGGTGAAGTCGCCGCCACCGCGCCGGGCGAAGTGGCTCAACGCCTCCCGGAGCACGGCCCGGCCCAGCGGGGCCTTCCTGGCCGTCCCCTCGGTGCCGGCGCGTGGCGAGAGCGCTGCGACGGCGACGTCGAGCGCGGAGTTGAACTCGTCCGGATCGTCCCGTACGGCCACCAGGTCGGGCAGCGGCTGGAAGCTCAGCGGCCGACCGCCCTCCCGACCCGGCGTCCAGACCACGACCTCGGTCGTGGCCAGGTACTCCCGGGCCCGGGTCGCGTCGTCGCCGGTCCAGCCCGGCGGCGGCTCCGGCCAGGGGTCGCCGAGCCGGGCGAGGTCGTTGTTGGGGTCCAGGACGATCGAGGAGACGCCGCGCAACGCGCACTCCTCCACCAGCCGCCGGATCAGCACGGTCTTGCCCGAACCGGAGCCCGCGAAGATCGCCGTGTGCCGGGTCAGCGTCGCCAGGTCCAGCTCCACCCCTTCGCCGCCGCCGACCTTCGACCCCACCAGGATCCGGCCGTCCACGGGCCTCGGCGCCTGGCCGGACGCGAACGTCCCGGCCGGAGTACGCCCTGGCTCCTCCCCCGCCCGGAGCGTTCCGGTCACCGCAGTGATCGTCTCGCTCTCTCCCGCCTCCGGCGGCGCAGCCGAAGGTGCGGAGACCGGTGGCTCTTGCTCCAGTGGTCCCGGCAAAGGCGGCGGCTGGAGGTCGCCGAGGACCGCCGTGAGGAGTTCCGTCCGGCCGGCCGGACGGCGTGATCTCAGCCAGTCGTCGAGGTCGGGGTGGCGCTCGGCCAGCATCGTCTGGAGCGCCGCGAAGACGCACAGGTCGGCCGCTACCAGCGGAAGCGAGCGGCCGCCGCTGTCTGCCAACGTCCGCAGGCTCCGCTGGGTGATCTCTCCCGGGGACCAGGCCGGGTTACGCAGCACGATCAGCAGGCGGTCCTGGCCGTCGGGTCGGATCCCGGCGGCAGCGCAGGCCTCGCGCAGCCGCTTGAGCGCGGCCAGGTGGTGCGGCGCGCCGATGGCCCGGAACGCCCAGTGCCGTTGATCCTCGGTGGCCGGATCCAGCTCCTGGCGGAGCCGGGCGTGCAGTTGGGGCCGCCGCCCGGACGGCGGGTCCACCGCGAAGGGGCGGCCCGTCTCCCTGATCCAGGCGGTGAGCCCGGCCGCCAGCAGCACCGGGACGGCTTCGTCCTCGGCCTCCGGGTCGAACGCCGCCGCCACGTCCGCCTGCCGGCGCAGCCTCTCGAACCGGGCGTCGAACGCGGGAAAGCCCGCCTCCGACACCGCGACGGGAGCGGCCGGGACGGTCCTGACGTCGGGCAGGACCGCCTGATCGTCGCCGAAGTGTTCGAGTAGTTGTACGGTCCCGTTCCGCTCGCACACCTCGATGTGGGTGTTGAGCTGCTGCAGCAGGGCGCGCGGCGTGTGGCCCTGTGCGGTCTCGAACGCGGCGGGCGCGATCGGCCAGGTCGTGGAGGGCGGCGTGAACCCGGTCTCGGTGAAGGAGGCCGCGAGCCGCCGTTCGACCAGGGCGCGGGCGGTGGCCGCGTCCGGCACGGTGTTGAGGATGAGCGAGGTGCGGAACCGGTCCCGTACCGTCCCGACCGCGCGGTTCTCCACCGCCTGCCAGGAGGAGGGCAGGCAGGCGACCAGGCAGAGCGTCCGATGGGTCGTGTGGCGGAGCGCCATCAGCCCGGTCGCCACCTCGTCGATCACGTTGCCCCTGATCGGCTCGGCTTCCTCGACGCCTTCGCCGGCCGGGCGGCGGGGCTGCGGCTGGTCGGCGGTGTGCCCCAGTAGTGAGTCGACCTGGTCGATGGCGATCACGCTGGGGCCGGTCAGGGCAAGGATCATGGACAGCTCCATGACGATGTCCTGGCGGCCCTTGACCCGGCGGCTCATCCCCCACGCCTGCCGGTCGCCGGCGTCCGCTTCCTCGGTGGACCGCAGATGGTCGTATCCGATCTCCAGGACACCCACCTTCGGTGCGGCATAGAGCGCCAGGGCCCGGATGGTGTCGGAGCACCTGATGACCAGCCGGCGATCGTGGGCCAGCAGGCCCTGCACCAGGTTCTCCAGATCCGCCGGAGAACACTCCGTGCCGCCGGAGACCGCGGCCGAGACCCGGTCGTCCACGCCCGCGATCACGGCGAGGCGGCGCATGAGCACGGAGACCTGCGAGGACACGGGTCCGGCCCTGTGCTGCGGCGCCGAGCGGCCGAGATCCTCGACCATCGCCCGCGCGGTCAGGTCCCAGAACTCGCCGACCACACTGAAGTCGACCAGGAAGAAGTACCCGCCCTCCCGCTCCACCTGGTGCCGCACCCAGCCCAGGAGATGGGTCTTGCCGACGCCGCCCTTGCCCTGCACGGCCACACCCAGCGGGCTGGAGTCGCGGTATCGTCCGGCGTCCCGGATGCCGTCGAGGATCAGGTTCTCCGCCTGAAGGTGGAGACCTTCGACGTGGAAGGGCGGCCACTTCCAGGCGTGCTCGGAGGTGGCCGCCCAGTCGAGGCCCGACCTGATGTCCCGTAGTGCCCGTCGCTCGTCGTCGTTCATCGCGCCTCGATGGACAGCAGATGCTGGTCCGCACCGCCGATGCGGACCGCCGCGTCCCGGTCGGCGCCGGTCAGGGTCTTCTGGTCGGCCTCGGGTGCCAGATGCACCCCGGGCAGTCGTTCCAGCTGCCGGAGGACGGAGTCGACCTCGGCCCGCGCGGCGTCCCCGAGCAGGGGGCGCACCTCGGTCAGCAACACCCAGTCCTGGGGCTTGTCCGCCACGCTCCAGTAGGCCTCGCGGATCCGGGTTTCGAGATCGGCGTGGGCGTCGGTGGCCGGGACCGCCCGGCGGGTGACGAAGTCGGCGAGGCTGACGTCGGCGTGATCCAGGTAGGACCGGATCATCGGAAGGACGCAGTACAGGGCCCTCCCCAACGAGCCGGAACGCGCGGGCGGAGTCGCCGAGAGCTCCTCGACGCACCAGGCCCAGCCCGCCTCCGTGAGCTCGTGGTGGAAGGCCCGGGCCGGCCGTGAACTGTCCACCAGGCCCGCATCGTTCATCCGGCGGCGGGGCACACCGTCGAGTACGTCGCCGAACTGCTCTCTCAGCTCGGGGTTGGAAGCCGATCCGCCCAGGGCCATCAGAGCGAGGAGCAGTGAGCGTTCCCGCGTCCCGAATTCGATGTGTGCCATTGCCTGCGTCTCCTCGGGGTGTCGCACGCGGACGGTGTCCGCGCGCTCTAGGTGAGCTGGTGGAAGTCACCGGGACGGGTGATGAGTTCGAGCCGGTCGTTGACGGTCGCCAGCGTGCCCTCGGCCCTGACCGGCCGCCCGTCCCGGTGGGCCGCGAGCGCCAGGTCGTAGCCGGCGCTGTCGGACAATCTGACCCACAGGGAGCGCCGGGTGCCGTGTTCCATCACGACGTCGCCGTGGACCAGGACGCGGAAACGGTCCGCGCCGCCGTTGTCGTACAGGGTCCCGATCCGGCCGGTCACCGACGCCGCGCCGGTGAACCGGAGCCGGCGCAGCCGGTGGCCGACCTGGCGCAGCAGCGGCCACGCCTCGGGCCCGAAGGCCACCGTCGCCGCGGGAACCGCCGCGGGCCGGTCCCGCGCCCACCGGAAGCCCAGTTCGAACGCGTGGCCCGGGTAGGGCCCCGCGAACCGGGCGAGGGCCCGGCACAGGTTGGCCGACACGCCTGCGGTGACGAGTTCGTCGAAGACCTCGAGTTCGCCGGTCCTGCTGACGGAGCGCACCGCGTCGCGCACGTGCAGGGCCGCGTCCTGCAGAAGCAGCAGGGCCGGCCGGGCCAGCGGATCCGCGAGCGGGATCCGCAGGGTCAGGGGGTCGTCCACCGCATCGGGCGGGGCCAGCCGCACCCGGGCGAGCAGAGCCGTCACCTCTTTGGGCGGGGCACCTTCGAAGGTGGCCCGCGGGCCGCTGAGGACCGCTCTGGCCGCGGCGGTGAGAGCACCCTGGGCTCCTTCGAGCAGGGACAGGGTGCCGCTGAGACCATCCCGGTCGGCCCTGGTGCTGCGGTACCACTGGACGTCGGTCAGCGGGGAGCCGACGTCGGTCGCGATCGTGTCCGGTGACCGGCCCTCCACGGCGGCCAGCACTCCCAGCACCTCACGGACCCTGCGCTCGCCGTCCCCCATGCCGTCGCGGGCCGGGACGAGCAGCTCATGGTCACCGTCCCGGACCCAGACGGACGCGCCCCGCCAGTCCCCGGCCTGGCGCACCCAGCCGCTGGCGGCGAGGTAGCCGCTGAGGTCGGCGACCCTCACCTGCGGGGTCATGCCACCGGCACGGCGGGCCCGACCGGCGCCTGCACGAGGGCGAGGAGGCTTCGCATGGTCAGCACGTTTCCCGACGGCACCCTGACCCGGCGGCGGCGCCGCTTATCCGGCTGACTGATCGCCTTTTCACCTTCGAACCCGTGGAAATAGCCGAGCTGGCGCAGCACCATACCCTCGGTCTCGAATCCCGCATAGGAATCGCTGTCCTTCGGCACGACAATGATGAAGAGATACCGGGGAACGGTGAAGGGCCCGTCGACGAGTTTGTTGTACTGCTGCTCGCTGAGCCCGTCGTAGAGCAATTCACCGGCGCCGAACCGGGGGCTCGACCAGGACTTGATCTGCACTTCGATCGCAGGTGAGGACATCAACCCGGACCTGCCCGGATAGCGGAATCCGAGATCGATCCCGTCATAGTCCAGGTCGTCCTTGTAGACGAGGAGGCCCGCCGCCGACGCCAGGACCCGCACATAGTCCTCGGCGAACTTTCCCTGGTGATTCCAGCGATCCAGCACCGGCCTCTTCCCGTCGACTTCGCATTGCGCGACAGCCTAGCCACCCGCACACCCATGCGTACATGCTCGGTGCCGGTGAATGACCCAATTGAGACCGGTCAGAAAACGCATTCCCTCAGTCGACCCGACAAAGAAGCCGAAAGCACAACGGCCGGCGATCCGAAGATCACCGGCCGGAGCCGTAGGAGCTCGCGCGACCTCAGAAGTCGCGGCCCTCGAACGGGCCGATGATGGTGAGGGTCTGCGGGGCGTCGAGGACCTCGCGGGCGACGTCGTTGACGTCGTCGAGGGTGACCGACTCGATGCTCTCCAGGACCTCGTCGACCGACAGGAGTTGGTTGTAGACGAGTTCGCTCTTGCCGATGCGGCTCATCCGGGAGCCGGTGTCCTCCAGGCCGAGGACGGTCGAGCCGCGTAGCTGGCCCTTGCCCCGGGAGACCTCTTCGGCGGTGAAGCCCTCGGCTGCGGCCTTGGCGAGCTCGTCACGGCAGATGCCCAGCACCTCGTCGAGCTTGGCCGGTTTGCTGCCGGCGTAGATGCCGAACGAGCCGGTGTCGGCGTGCTGCGAGGTGTAGCTGTACACCGAGTAGGCCAGGCCGCGCTTCTCCCGGATCTCCTGGAACAGACGCGAGGACATGCCGCCGCCGAACGCCGCGCTGAGCACGCCCAGGGCGAACCTGCGCGGGTCGGTGCGGGCGAACGCCGCAGTGCCGAGCACGACGTGCGCCTGCTCGGTGTCGTCGACGATCAGCCGGGTCTGCGCCGGCAGGGTCGGGGTGACCGCACCGCCGATGCGCGGTGATGCGGGGCGTTCGTCGCCGGACAGGTGCCCGGCGAAGGCCTCGGTGACCAGGCCTACGACGTGGTCGTGGTCGACGTTGCCGGCGACGGCGACGACCAGGTTCGGCGCCCGGTAGTGCTCGTGGTAATAGCGGGCGATGCCGTCGCGCCTGAGCGCGTTGATGGTCTCGACGGTGCCGAGGATCGGGCGGCCGAGCGGTGCGTCGCCGTACATCGCGATCGCGGACTCGTCGTGGATCAGGTCGCTCGGGTCGTCGTCGCGCATGGAGATCTCTTCGAGGATCACTCCGCGTTCGGCGTCGACGTCGGCGGCCTCGATCAGCGAGGAGGTCACCATGTCGGAGACGACGTCCACCGCGAGCGGCAGATCGGTGTCGAGCACCCGCGCGTAGTAGCAGGTGTACTCCTTGGCGGTGAAGGCGTTGAGGTCACCGCCGACCGCGTCCATCACCGAGGAGATCTCCAGTGCGGAGCGCTTCGGGGTTCCCTTGAACAGCAGATGCTCGAGGTAGTGGGTGGCTCCCGCGTCCTCGAGGGCCTCATCGCGCGAGCCGATGCCCGCCCAGATGCCGAAGGCCACCGACCGCACGGTCGGCATGGTCTCGGTGACGATCCGCAGCCCGCCCGGCAGCACCGTGCGCCGCACGATCCCGACACCGTCCGTGCCCGGGTGGAGCATCTGGGTGGAGCCGGGTTCCTGCTCCGTTGCCGACAGCGTCACGTCGCTTCTCTTCTCATCGTCTGGTCGTTCGGGGGAAGAAACAGGACCGACCGGCCTGCCCTCGAGAGAGCATGCCGGTCGGTCACCGCTGGATGACTGATCAGGAGTTGCGGTCGCCACCATCACGCGATCCGCCGTCACGGCTGGAGGAGCCGCCACGGGACGGGCCGCGGTCACTGCGCGACCGGGTCCGGCGCGGGCGCTCGCCCTCGCCGCCGTCGGCGGCCGCCGGAGCTCCGCCTTCAGCGGCGGCCGGGGCCTCGCCGGAGGCTGCCGCGGCGGCCTCCTTCTCGACGACCTCGACGGGGACCAGCGAGAGCTTGCCGCGCTGGTCGATCTCGGTCACCTCGACCTGGATCTTCTCGCCGACCTTGATGAACTCCTCGACGTTCTCGATCCGCACTCCGCCGTGCAGCTTGCGCAGCTGCGAGACGTGCAGGAGGCCGTCCTTGCCCGGGAGCAGGGAGACGAACGCGCCGAAGGTCGTGGTCTTGACGACCGTGCCCAGGAAGCGCTCGCCGATCTCCGGCATGTGCGGGTTGGCGATCGAGTTGATCGCCTGCCGGGCCGCCTCGGCCGAGGGACCGTCGATCGCGCCGACGTAGATCGTGCCGTCGTCCTCGATCGTGATCTCGGCGCCGGTGTCGGCCTGGATCGAGTTGATCATCTTGCCCTTCGGGCCGATGACCTCTCCGATCTTGTCCACGGGAACCTGGATCGTGATGATCCGCGGTGCGTAGGGGCTCATCTCGGCCGGGCCCTCGATGGCGTCTTCCATGACGTCGAGGATGGCCAGGCGCGCGCCCTTGGCCTGCTTCAGCGCGGCGGCCAGGACCGAGGCGGGAATGCCGTCGAGCTTGGTGTCGAGTTGGAGCGCGGTGATGAGGTCCTTGGTGCCGGCGACCTTGAAGTCCATGTCGCCGAACGCGTCCTCGGCGCCGAGGATGTCGGTGAGGGTGACGTACTCGCCGCCCT
>JBDSTJ010000551.1:0-4333 GCA_039928335.1 Streptosporangiaceae bacterium
GAGATCCCGCCGGTCGTCGAGGAGCTCAAGGACCGGTACGGCCCGCTGCCGATCCCGGTGCTGAGCCTGCTGGAGGTCGCCCGGTTCCGGTCGCTGGCCCGCCGGGGCGGCATCGCCGAGGTGGTGCTCCAGGGCAATTTCGTCCGGATCTCCCCGGCGGATCTGCCGGAGTCCCGGCAGATCCGGTTGCAGCGGCTGTACCCCAAGAGCCTGCTCAAGCCCGGCCAGTTGCTCATCCCCACGCCCAGGACCGCCGCGATCGGCGGCCGGCCGCTGCGCGACGGCGACATGCTCTCCTGGGCCACCGGCGTGGTGGAGGCACTGTTCCTGTGATCGGCTCGGATCGCTAGGGTGACAGGGTGATTCGGATAACCCTGGCGGCTGTGGCCGTCATCGCGGCGCTGACCGCCTGCGGCTCGCCGGTACAGGCCGGCGCGGCCGCCACCCTGAACGACTCGACGATCAGTTCCGCGGAGCTGAACAGCGCGGTCGCGGACTGGCAGGACCTGCTCAAGGCCAACCCGCGCGCCCGTGAACAGCTGCAGCTGGCCTTTCCCGAGTCCGAGCAGCGCAGCGTGCTGACCAACCTGGTCCAGATCGAGATCGGCAAGCAGGCCGCCAAGGACGCCGGGATCACGATCAGCCCGGCCGAGATCGACGCCGTGGTCACCCGGCTGTCCGGCGGCCGGGGCCAGGAGGCCTTCGACCTGGGCGCGATGACCATCGGCGTGCCGCCGGAGTCCAGCCGCGACTTCGCCGAGCTGGTGGCGATCGAGACCAGGCTGGGGGCGGGCGAGACCACCGACGCGGCCCGGGTGAGCAGGGTCAAGGGCGCGCTGGTCAAAGCCGCCGAGAAGATGAAGGTCAAGGTGAACCCGCGGTTCGGCTCGTTCGACCTGTCCGCGTTCAGCCTGACCGCCCCGACGACGAAGCTGTCGGCCGTGGAGACGGGCACGACGTGAGCCTGATCCTGCTGGCCACCACCCACCGGGTCGCACCCGGGCTGCTCACCTGGCGGGCCTGGTCGTCGCTGCGGTCCGCCCGGGTGCTGGTCGGCTCGGCGGACCACCCGATGCTTCCCTATCTACGGGAGGCGGGGGTGACGCCGGAGGTCGTCGAACCGTCGGCACGGTTCATCCTGGACGCGGCCAGGGCCGGGGACGTGCTCTGGCTGGCCGCGCCCGACGGTGACGTGACCCTGATGGAGGCGATCGGTGCGCTGGTCGTCGCGGACCCGGTCGACGTGGAGGTGCAGCACGGGTCCTACGACCTGCCGGGCGCGCGGCTGCTCGATCTGGTCAGCGTGCTGGACACGCTGCGGCGGGAGTGCCCGTGGGACGCCGAGCAGACCCATGAGTCACTCGTCCCGTATCTGCTGGAGGAGACCTACGAGGCGGTCGAGGCGATCGCCGAGGGCGACCATGACGGCCTCCGTGAGGAGCTCGGTGACGTCCTCATGCAGATCGTCTTCCACTCCGTGCTGGCCTCGGAGCGGGAGGACGGTTTCAGCATCGACGACGTCGCCGCCGGGATCGTCGACAAGCTGATCCGCCGGCACCCGCATGTGTTCGCCGACGTGCGGGTCCAGGACGCCGCCGAGGTCGAGGACAACTGGGAGCGGATCAAGAAGGCCGAGCGGGCCGGGCGGTCGGAGGACCCGTCGGTCTTCGACGGGGTCCCGATGGCGCAGCCCGCACTGATGCTCGCCGCCCAGCTCCAGCGGCGGGCGCGCCGGGCCGGTGCGCCCGCGGAGCTCTTCACCGACCTGGGGCCGCTGTTCGCCGCAGCCGCGCAGGGCGACGCCGAGACGGAGCTGCGCGCGGCCGCCCGATCGTTCCGCGAGCGGGTCCAGGCATGGGAGCGCACTACCGGGGCATGACCCTGAGATGGGCTCCCTCCCTGCCTCCGTGATGGTCCCTGCGAGCAGGACAACTGGTTTTGTCGGATCTGTCCGGTCTATGGTGTCCCGCATGGATGTGGACGGGGGCACCACGGTGCTCGGTGCTGTGCGGAGGCTCGCAGGCCTGGGGATGCTCGCCGGCGTACTGGCGGGGATGCTCGTGCTTCCGTTCGCCTGCGGGGCCGGGGTGAGCGTCAGGGACTCCGCAGACTGGCTGCTCACCGAGCCGGTGGACCTCGGCGACCTCGGCACCCCGCAGCGTTCCCAGATCTTCGCCGCCGACGGTTCGCTGGTGGCCACGTTCTTCCGGCAGAACCGGGTCGACGTCAAACTCAAGGACATGGGCCCGCTGCTGCCCAAGGCGGCGATGGCCATCGAGGACAGCCGTTTCTACGAACACGGCGCGATGGACACCAGGGGCACGCTCCGGGCGCTGATGTCCAACCTCGGCAAGGACGGTGCCGAGGCCGCGCAGGGCGGCTCGGGGATCACCCAGCAGTACGTCAAGAACCTGTTCTACGTGAACGCGACGACCGCCGCCGAGCGGACCGAGGCGATCGAGACCACCAAGGGCCGCAAGGTCCGCGAGCTCCGCTACGCCATCGCCGTCGAGCACAGCCTGACCAAGGACCAGATCCTCGAGAAGTACCTGAACGTCGCCTACTTCGGTGATGGGGCGTACGGCGTCGAGGCCGCGTCCTGGCGTTACTTCTCCAAGCCGGCCAAGAAGGTCAACCTGCAGGAGGCCGCGACGCTGGCGGGGATCCTGAAGAACGGCAACCTCTACAACGCCCGGATGAACGGTGAGGGCGCGCTCAACCGCCGCAACGCCGTGCTCGACCGGATGGCCGTGCTGGGTTGGGCCTCCCCGGCCGACGTGGCCAAGGCCAAGGCCAAGAAGCTCGAACTGCGCCTGACCAAGACGAAGAACGGCTGCACCGAGAGCAGGGCTGCCTACTTCTGCGACTACGTCCAGCGCGAGATCCTGACGAACCCGATCTTCGGGAAGACCCCCAAGGACCGCGAGAAGCTGCTGTGGCTCGGTGGCCTGACCATCAAGAGCACCCTGAACTGGAAGACCCAGAACGCCGCGCACAAGGCCCTGCTGCGGCACGTGCCGGCCAAGAACCGCGACCACCTGGCGGCCGCCCAGACCCTCATCGAGCCCGGCACCGGCGAGATCAAGGGCATGGACGTCGACCGCAAGCTCGGCGACGACCGGGAGTGGGGCAAGACCTGGATCAACTTCGCGGCCGACGCCGACCACGGCACCAGCATCGGCATGGCCGCCGGGTCCACCTTCAAGGTCTTCACCCTGGCCGCCGCGTTCGACGAGGGCATCCCGATCGGGGAGCGGATCTCCGCCCCCGCCGGTTACGCGCCCGAGGGCTTCCGCAACTGCAAGGGCCAGAACGTCAGCGACTCCACGGTGCTGCGCAACTCCGCCGACAGCGAGGGCGGCCGGAGCTTCAGCCTGCTGACCGGCACCTGGCACTCGGTCAACACCTTCTTCCTGAAGCTGGAGAAGAAGGTCGGGCTCTGCGACACCGTGAAGATGGCCAAGAAGCTCGGCATCGAGCGCGCCGACGGCAAGCCGCTCAAGGAGTTCGCCTCCTTCACACTCGGCTTCAACGACGTGTCGCCGCTGCGGGTCGCGGCCGCCTACGCGGCCTTCGCCGCCCGGGGCAGGTACTGCGCGCCGATCGCGATCAAGAAGATCACCCGGACCGACGGCACGTCCATCCCGGTGCCCAAGGCCAACTGCGACCAGGTCATCGACAAGGGCGTGGCCGACGCGGTCAGCCATGTGCTGCGCGGCGTGCTCACCCGGGGCACCGGGCACAACCTCGGCATCGGCCGGCCGGCCGCCGGCAAGACCGGGACCGTGGACGACTACTCGGCGGCCTGGTTCGCCGGTTACACCCCCGACCTGGCCTCGGCCGTGTGGGTGGGCAACCCCAAGGGCGGCTACGGCGCCCCGATGAACAACGTGCGGCTGCCGGGGTTCTCCGGCCCGATGTACGGCGCGAGCGTTCCCGGGCCGATCTGGAGCGACACGATGGCCGAGGCCCTGCGGGGCACCCCGGAGACCGGTTTCCACCGGCCGCCCGGCTACTTCTTCAGCAAGGGCTCCGGCGAGGACAACGTCAGGATGCCGGACCTGCGCGGCATGAAGCTCGGGGACGCCATCAACAAGCTCCGCTCGGCGGGCATCGAGTACCGGACCGGGACCGAGGTCTTCTCCGACAGGTTCAAGGAGGGCCAGGTCGCCGACACCGACCCGCGGCCGGGTGAGGCGATCGACCCGGGCGACTCCAGCCTGATCGTCACCCTGACGGTGTCCAAGGGCAAGGACCCCAAGGACAAGGACAAGCCGGACAACCCGTTCGACCCGATCCCGCCGGACGAACCGCAGCAGTAGCACCAGAGGGG
>JBDSTJ010000552.1:0-6668 GCA_039928335.1 Streptosporangiaceae bacterium
TTCGAGATCGACCACGGCATCGTGTCGATCGCGTCGATCACGAGCTGCACCAACACGTCCAACCCGTACGTCATGATCGGCGCGGGCCTGCTGGCCAAGAAGGCCGTCGAGAAGGGCCTGACCCGCAAGCCGTGGGTCAAGACCTCGCTGGCCCCCGGTTCCCAGGTCGTCACCGGCTACTACGACAAGGCCGGCCTGACGCAGTACCTCGACAAGATCGGGTTCAACCTGGTCGGCTACGGCTGCACCACCTGCATCGGCAACACCGGCCCGCTGCAGACCGAGATCTCCAAGGCGATCAACGACAACGACCTCGCGGTCACCGCGGTCCTGTCGGGCAACCGCAACTTCGAGGGCCGGATCAGCCCGGACGTCAAGATGAACTACCTCGCGTCGCCGCCGCTGGTCATCGCCTACGCGCTGGCCGGCACGCTCGACATCGACATCCTCAACGACCCCATCGCGCAGGGGACCGACGGCCCGGTCTACCTCCGGGACATCTGGCCGTCGCAGGAGGAGGTCGCCACCGTCGTCGCCGCCTCGATCGACCAGGCGATGTTCAAGAAGGACTACGCCGACGTGTTCGCCGGCGACGCCCGCTGGCAGGGCCTGGCGATCCCGACCGGGAACGTCTTCGAGTGGGACGAGAAGTCGACCTACGTCCGCAAGGCGCCCTACTTCGACGGCATGCCGGAGAAGCCGGCCCCGGTCCGCGACATCCACGGGGCACGGGTTCTGGCCAAGCTGGGCGACTCGGTCACCACCGACCACATCTCCCCGGCCGGGAACATCAAGGTCGGCACCCCGGCGGCGGAGTACCTCAAGGACAACGACGTCGCGGTCAAGGACTTCAACTCCTACGGCTCGCGCCGCGGCAACCACGAGGTCATGATCCGGGGCACCTTCGCCAACATCCGGCTGCGCAACCAGCTGCTGGACGGCGTCGAGGGCGGCTACACCCGCGACTTCACCCTGGAGGGCTCCCCCCAGTCGTTCATCTACGACGCCTCCGCCAACTACCAGGCCGCCGGGATCCCGCTGGTCATCCTGGCCGGCAAGGAGTACGGCTCGGGCTCCTCGCGTGACTGGGCGGCCAAGGGCACCGCACTGCTGGGCGTCAAGGCCGTCATCGCCGAGTCCTACGAGCGGATCCACCGCTCGAACCTGATCGGCATGGGCGTCGTCCCGCTGCAGTACCCCGAGGGCCAGTCGGCCGGGACGCTGGGCCTGACCGGCACCGAGACCTTCGAGATCATCGGCGTCGAGCGGCTCAACGAGGGCATCACGCCCCGGACCGTCACAGTCAGGGCCGGTGACAAGGAGTTCGAGGCGGTCGTCAGGATCGACACCCCCGGCGAGGCGGACTACTACCGGCACGGCGGCATCATGCAGTACGTGCTGCGGAACCTGCTCGCCCCGTAGGCACACACAGTGAACAGGGCCGTCCTTCCGGTAACGGAAGGGCGGCCCTGACAACTTTCTGGCGGTTTGTGGCGTTATTTGGGTGACCTGCTCTTCAGGTCTACCGACCAGTAGGACTTGATTAACCCGTACATAGAGTCATAATCCGGCTAAACAAGGCGCGCTGTGGGTGCCCGCATCAGTCAAGGAGACTGTCAGGGAACCCCTTGGGAGGCTACGAGTGCAGGCGATCAGCATCAGGCAACCCTGGGCATGGGCCACCGCCCGCGGGCATCGTCCCCTGTCCAACCAGGGCGAACCGACCTCCTATCGTGGAACGGTCCTGATCCATGCCGCGATGCGGGTGGACCTGTCCTCCTGCGACCATCCGCAGATCCGCGCCGCCGGCTGGGACCCCAACGACCCGCTGGCGGCCCTGGGGGCCGTCGTGGCGGTCGCCGAGCTCACCGCCGTCTGCGACGACGGGCCGGCCTGCCAGTGCGGCCCCTGGGCCGAGCGGGGCGAGTACCACTGGCGGCTCGAGTCGGTACAGCCCCTGCTGCGTCCCGTCATCGCCCTGGGCTACATGGACGGCCTGTGGGAGGTGTCCGCCGCGGTCGCCGCGAATGTGCGGAGGATGCTGACGGGCGCCCCACGGCCGCGTGAGCCCCGCGAGGGCAGTCCCGCTCAGGGCAGGGCGTTCAGCCGTTGAGGCGCTGGAGTGACCTGCATCACTCCGGCACCGGTCCGGCGGCTACCAGGTGATCGCGGGCGGCAGCAGGGCGACGGCCGCATGCGGCCACTTCTCCGGCTCGCCGAGGGGCACCAGCGCCGTCATCTGCTGGATGAACCATGGTGAGGCGAGCGGGTCGTGCACGAGGTCCTGGACCTGCGCCCAGGACATCCAGACGGCATCCTCGACCTCGTCGGGGTCCTTGAACGGCTCGCCGGTGACCCGGGCCCGGACGACCGGACACCATTCGTGCTCCACGACGCCGTTCATCTCGGCGCGGTAGACGAACTCGGGCAGCAGCAGGGTCAGGTCGCTGACGTCGAGCCCCAGTTCGGTCTTGACCCTGCGGGTGACGGCCTCGCGCAGGCTCTCGCCCGGCGCGGGGTGCCCGCAGCAGCTGTTGGTCCGCACCGAGGGAAAGCTCGCCTTGTGGTGCGCACGCTGGGTGATGAGGAGCTGCCCCGCGTCGTTGAGCAGGTAGGACGAGAACGCCAAGTGGAAGGGCGTCTGCCCGTGATGACTCTCTGCTTTCGGAGCGGTCCCGGTGGCGTGCCCGGTTTCGTCCAACAATACGATCTTCTCACCCATAAGGATCTCTTCTATCCTGTTCGGTAGGTGCTAGCGCGCGCTGTGCGAACCGGCACTAAACTGCGGGCGTCCAGTAAAGCAGGGGCTGCTCCTCACCAAGGGAGCCCTCGACGAGGAGGAGTTGACCCGCTTGATGAGCCTGCTTGAGTCGATCAAGAACCCTGACGACCTGAAGCGCCTGGACGCCGCCCAGCTTCCTGCGCTCGCCGAGGAGATCCGCGAGTTCCTGGTCGGAGCGGTGTCCAAGACCGGTGGCCATCTCGGCCCCAACCTGGGCGTCGTCGAACTGACCATCGCGCTGCACCGGGTGTTCGACTCCCCGAAGGACCGCATCCTGTTCGACACCGGCCACCAGGCCTACGTGCACAAGATGCTCACCGGCCGGCAGGACTTCCGTGACCTGCGCCAGCGCGGCGGTATCTCGGGCTATCCGAGCCGGGCCGAGTCCGAGCACGACGTCATCGAGAACTCGCACGCCTCGACGGCCCTGTCCTACGCCGACGGCCTCGCCAAGGCCTTCCAGGTACGCGGCGAGCACGACCGCCGGGCGATCGCCGTGGTCGGTGACGGAGCGCTCACCGGCGGCATGTGCTGGGAGGCGCTCAACAACATCGCCGGGGCCGAGGACCGGCCGGTGATCATCATCGTGAACGACAACGGCCGCTCCTACTCGCCGACCATCGGCGGCCTCGCCAGCCATCTGGCCGACCTGCGGGTCACCCAGGGTTACGAGCGGGCCCTCGACCTGATCAAGCGGACCGTGCCCAAGGTGCCGGTGGCCGGCGCGATGGCCTACGAGGCGCTGCACGGTATCAAGAAGGGCCTCAAGGACGTCCTCGCCCCGCAGGCGATGTTCGAGGACCTCGGCATGAAGTACGTCGGCCCGATCGACGGCCATGACGAGGAGGCCCTCGAGCACGCCCTGCACAAGGCCCGCAGCTTCGGCGCACCCGTGATCGTGCACTGCATCACGACCAAGGGCTTCGGCTACGCCCCCGCCGAGGACAACGTCGAGGACTGCATGCACGGGGGCGGCAAGTTCGACCCGCTGACCGGCAAGTCCGCGCCCGCCGCCGGCACCGGCTGGACCAAGGTGTTCAGCCAGGAGATCGTCAAGATCGGCGCGGAGCGCCCCGACGTGGTGGGCATCACCGCCGCGATGCTGCACCCCGTCGGCCTCGCCGCGTTCGCCGAGGCCTACCCCGACCGGATCTACGACGTGGGCATCGCCGAGCAGCACGCCGCGACGTCCGCGGCCGGCCTGGCCCTGGGCGGCCTGCACCCGGTGGTCTGCCTGTACGCCACGTTCCTCAACCGCGCCTTCGACCAGGTCCTGATGGACATCGCCCTGCACAAGCAGGCTGTGACGTTCGTGCTGGACCGGGCCGGGGTCACCGGCGACGACGGGGCCTCGCACAACGGCATGTGGGACCTGTCGATCCTGTCGCTGATTCCCGGCATCCGGGTCGCGGTGCCCCGAGACGGCACCCGGCTGCGCGAACTGCTGCGCGACTGCGTCAAGATCACCGATGGTCCGTCCGCGATCCGCTTCCCCAAGGGCGTCGTCTATGAGGACCTGCCCACGATGGGCAACATCGGCTCGACGGACATCCTGTTCGAAGGCGCGGAGAAGGACGTCCTGCTCATCGCCGCGGGCTCCATGGCGATCACCGGAGTCCACGTCGCCGAGCGCCTGGTCGAGCAGGGCATCGACGTGACCGTGGTCGACCCCCGCTGGATCAAGCCGCTGGACCCGGCGCTGACCGAGGCCGCCGCGTCGTACAAGCTGGTCGTGGTGGTCGAGGACAACGGCCGCACCGGCGCGGTCGGCGACGCCGTCGCCCGCGACCTGAGGGACGCCGACGTCGACACCCCGATCCGCACCTACGGGATCCCGCAGGAGTTCCTCGACCACGCCAGCCGGGCCGAGATCCTCGCCGAGATCGGCCTCAACCCGCAGGACCTGGCCCGCGAGGTGACCGAGGCCTTCGCCAAGGTCACCAACCGCACCTCCAGCCACTCCCACGTGACCCGCTGACACTCCCCCGGCCGGATCGGCGATCCGGCCGGGGCGGCGGTGCCGCCCTTGGAGCGTCGCCGCGAAGCAGGCGGAATCCCGCCGGCCCGGGGACCGGGTTCCCGGCTCCCGTCGCCTGCAGAAACTGGTTTCTTTATAGGATGGTGTTCTCAAGCCCTATGGTGCGTATGCGGTTGCACCGGGCACAATGCCCCGTGTGACGGACTTTAGAGTTGCGGTCGTCGGAGCCGGTCCTGCCGGGCTCTATGCTGCGGAAGCCCTGGTCAAAGGCGGGGTGCGGGTGGACGTGATCGATCGGCTGCCCACCCCGTACGGGCTCGTGCGCTATGGGGTCGCACCGGATCACAAATCGATCAAAGCAATCGCGAAGTACCTGCAACGGGTACTGGAAAGCCCCGGAGTGCGTTTCTTCGGCTGCGTGGAACTCGGCCGGGACGTCACCCGCGAGGAGCTGCTGAGCTGCTACGACGCGGTGATCTATTCGACCGGCGCGATGGTCGACCGAAGGCTCGGCATCCCCGGCGAGGAGCTGCCGGGCAGCATCGCCGCGACCGACTTCGTCAACTGGTACTGCGGCCATCCCGACGCCGCCGACTTCGAGTTCGACCTGTCGGTGGAGGAGGTCGCGGTCATCGGCGTCGGCAATGTCGCCGTGGACGTCGTGCGGATCCTCGCCAAGACGGCCGAGGAGCTGCGCCAGACCGACATTCCCGAGGCGGTCATCGCCAAGCTCGCCGAGAGCAAGGTGCGGACCGTGCACCTGATCGGCCGCCGGGGTCCGGCGCAGGCCAAGTTCACGACCAAGGAGGCGCGGGAGCTCGGCGAGCTGGCGAACTCCTCGATCCGGGTCCGCGCCGCCGACCTGGAGCTCGACCCGGCCAGCGCCCTGCTCGCCGAGACCGACCGGCACGTGCGCGGCAACCTCAAGGCCATGCAGGCCTGGGCCGCCCCCGATGACGGCGACCGGCCCCGCCGGATCGAGCTGCGGTTCTGGCTCGCCCCGGTGGAGATCCTCGGCACCGAGCGGGTCGATGGGCTGCGGCTGGAGCGGACCGCGCTCGTTGAGGGCAGGGTGCGCGGGACCGGGCAGTACGAGACTCTCCCGGTCGGCATGGTCGTCCGGTCGGTCGGCTACCAGAGCGTGGCGCTGCCGGGGGTGCCGTTCGACGCCGACGCCTCGGTGATCCCGCACCTGAAGGGCCGGGTCGGCCCGGGGGAGTTCACCGCGGGCTGGATCAAGCGCGGCCCCACCGGGGTCGTCGGGACCAACAAGTCCGACGCCGCCGAGACCGTGGCCGGGCTGCTCGCCGAACTGGGCACCGGACCCCGCCCGACCGGGGACCTCGCCGCGCTGCTGGCCGCGCGGGACGTCGCGGTCGTCAGCTACGAGCACTGGCTGGGCCTGGACTCCGCCGAGGTCGCGCTGGCCGCCTCACTGTCGAGAGGAGAACGGGTGAAACTCGGAACCTGGGAGACCATGCGCTCTGCTTGCCTCAGCATGCAGCGCGCCGCCGAAACGCCAGACCATTCCGGCTAGTGGTCACAAAGATGCGGTGCCGTTCGGACCAAGTCCGTGGAAGTGGTGACGCAGCTGTCGCTGCGCCGCTAGGTTTCGCGTTGTGACAGGCGGTCCCGAGCTCTATGGCTTCCCCCCGCCGGATGAACTGCCCCAGCTGGGGTGGCTCGGCCCGGACTACGCGGCCATGCTCGCCTTCGACCTGGAGCAGGGCCTGCTCCGCCAGGACAAGGGCACCCACGTCATCGGGGTCCGCTGTGAGTCCGAACCCCTCCTCAAGACCCCCTCCGTCCGCGCCCAGGACGCGGCGTTCGGTCTCGAGGTCTTCCTCACCGACGGGATCGGCCGCTCCTGGCGTCTCAGGGGCCGCTGGACCTACATCGGCCGCGACC
>JBDSTJ010000553.1:0-10103 GCA_039928335.1 Streptosporangiaceae bacterium
GGGCAGATCGGCGGCGTGCGTACGGGCCGAGTCACGGATCGACCGCCGCCACGGCGTCGGGACGTCGACGATGACCCCGTCGGTGATCCCCTGCAGTGCGTTGTCGACGTCGCCCTGCTGGGCTCCGACCGGTCCGGTGAACGCGCCGCGCAGTTCGTCACGGAGCTCGGTCAGGCGCATCATCCGGAGCGGGTCACGCCTGAGCCTGCGGACCCAGCGCGCGATCGGCCAGCCCACGTAGTCGGCGGCGCGCAGCTCATAGGCGCTCTCCATCGCCTCGGCCACGGCCGGGACACCCGCCGCGACGGTCAGCGCGTCGACCAGCGCCTCGGCCCGGCCCTCGTCGATCCGCTCCGGCGGCGGCTCGTCGCCCGACAGGGCCGCGAACCGCTCCAGCACGCCGTCGAGGTCCGCGCCGAGCCGCTGGGCCTTGGCCGCATGAGCCGCGACGGTCTCCGACAGCAGCTTGCGCAGGCCGTCCGCGCCGCCCTCGGTCACCGCGGACGTCGTGATGATGTGCGGCTTGACCAGGCCCTCGGCCTCCAGCAGCCGACGCAGGTCGGTGACGCAGTCGTCGATCTCCTCGGGCTGCAGCCGATCGACCTGGTTCAGCACGATCACGGTGACGGCGGCGTGCCGGGCGAACGGCACGATGTAGTCGCGGTGCAGCGAGGCGTCGGCGTACTTCTGCGGGTCGACCACCCAGATCAGCAGGTCCGCGACGGCCACGAACCGGTCCACCTCGGCCCGGTGCAGGGCCTGGACGGAGTCGTGGTCGGGCAGGTCGAGCAGGACCAGACCGCGCAGCGAGCCCTCGGCCCCGGTGCCGGCCCGGTCCAGAGCACTGGCGCGGGCGTAGCGGAAGCGCCTGTCGACGGCGAGCCAGTCGAGCAGCGGCCCGGCCCCGTCCAGGCCCCACACGCAGGCGTGCGCGGCGGAGGTCATCGGCCTGCGCAGGCCGGTCGGCGACAGCTCCAGCCCGCAGATGGCGTTGAAGAGTGAGGACTTGCCGCTGCCCGTTCCGCCCGCCAGAGTGATCACGGTGTGCTCGTCCGACAGGCCCAGTCGCTCGCCGGAACGTGCCAGCAGCGCGCCGGCCTCGGCCACCAGGTCCTCCTCGAACCGGCCCGTGCTCAGCGAGACGAGGCGTTCCAGGGCCTCCAGCCGGGTGTCGAGCTCGGTGCCGGCAGGCTCCTCGACGGGCTCGGGATCGACCTCGGCCTCCGCCTCGTCGGCCGCCGGCTCCTGGAGAAGTGGAGTCCCGAGGTCGAGTGGCTCCGCCTCCTCGATGGTGCCTTCGTTGCTGCTCTTGCTCATCGGGCGACCTCGAGGTTGTACGTGGCCTGGTAGAGAGCGACCGCGACGGACTCCTCGGCGATTTCGGCCTCGTCCAGCACCTGGCTGAACCGCAGCCCCTCCTCATCGAAGAGCATGGTGATCCGGCTGCGCAGGTCGGCCTTGGCCTTGGCGCTCATGCCGCGCAGCGACTCGGCCCCGAACAGGGCCTTGAGCAGGCGTTGCGGCACCGCACTCGTGCCGCCTTCGACGACGACCTCGCTGGTGCCGTAGCCGAGCACCCCCACCATGAGAACGACCGACATGGCCTCCTCGTCGAAGGAGACGAGTTTGGCGACCGAGCGCTTGGTGACGCCATCGGTGCGGACCAGGTCGAGCACGTGGTCCTGCCAGGCGCTGACCGCGCGGGTGACCCAGCGGGGCAGTTCGGCGGAGGCCCGGCCCAGGACCGGCCCCCTGTCGCCGAGCACATAGGTGCCCGACGGGTCGGACTGCCAGCGGGCGACGACCTGCTCGGCACCCTGCTCGGCGCCGGCCAGGATCAGCGACTCCAGCGCCGACCGCAGGGAGCTCTTGAGCGCCCTGACCCGCGGGTTGGTCTTGCGGCGGCGAGTCGGCTTGGGCGTGTGGGCGGCCTTGCCCCGGCGCAGGTGCAGGGCGCGCAGCAGGTCACCGGTGCCGGCGAAGTCCTGCCAGCGGGCGAGCACCTCGCCCTGCAGGAGCGAGCCGTTGCGGGTGGCCTCGTCGAGTTCGGCCAGCGCGGTGTTGTAGCAGGAGCCGACCTCGGCGGCGAGCGACTCGCGCCGCTCCGCCTGGGCCTCCACCTGCTTGGCGAGCTCGGGAACGCGGGTGCGGAAGCTGTCCAGGACGCCGCCGAGGGTCTCCATGATCACCTCGTCGCGGGTCTCACCGGTCTCGCCGAGCTCCATCAGCCAGGCCCTGATGTCCTCGATGGCGCTCTCGGGCAGCCGGGACTCCACGATCGTGGTCTCGGGGATCGTGAACTGGGGGACGCTGCCGAAGCCGCGCTCGTCGAGCATCTCGGCGAAGTGCTCGGCCAGCTCCTGGCCGGACCCCAGCGGAACCCGGGACAGGACCACGCCGAGGGTGGCGCCCTGCTCGCGGGCGCGCTGCAGCATCCGCCAGACCTGGGCGTCGGCGTAGCGGGCCGCGGTCGTGACGCAGAGCCAGAGATCCGCGGCGGCCATCAGCTTGGTCGCGAACTCGTAGTGGTCGTCGAACAGTGAGTCGAAGTCAGGACTGTCGAGCAGGGCCAGCCCGCGTGGAACCGCCTCGGTGCGGATCACGACGAGCTGGTCGCCGACGACCGCGTCCGGGGCGGGGCCCTCGACCCGGCCCATGGTCGGGAGCACGCTCGGCGGCGCGTCCCCGGTGCCCATGAACCAGTCGAAATTGTCGGGGTGGCAGACCAGGATCGGACTACTGGTGGTGGGCCTGAGCACGCCGGTGCCCGAGACCCGGGAGCCGACCAGGCTGTTGACCAGCGTGGACTTGCCCGCACCGGTCGAGCCGCCGAGCACGGCGAGCATCGGGGTGGCCGCGGCCCTGACCCGGGGCAGCACGTAGTCGTCGAGTTGGTCGCGGATCTCCTGACGGGCCGCACGCGCCTCGTCGGCACCGGGTACGTCCAGCACGAAGCTGAGCGCGTCGATCTGTTCGCGCAGCTCGGTCAGGACCCTGCCGAGTCTGGCCGAGCCCTCCGCGAGTGCCGGGGTGAACTCAGGCTCGTCCCGCACCGCACTCTGATCCGCCGGGAATGTCACGGATCCCGCCCCATATCCGCAGTCAACATGCCGATCTCTTGTGCCACCTGCACGACTTCGCCGACGATCACGATCGCCGGGGGTTTGACCGCGTCAGCCGCCATCGCGTCCGCGACCGTGGCCAGGGTTGCGTGGAGTGTACGCTGACTCGGCAGAGTTCCGTCCTGGATCACTGCGACGGGCGTCTCGGTCGACCGACCATAGCGCATGAGGGCGTCCGCTATGAGGCGCATCCGCTCAACTGCCATCATCAGCACCAGAGTGCCGTGGTTGTGGGCCAGAACCGCCCAGTCCACGGTGGATTCCGGGTGCCCCGGGGGCACGTGCGCGGAGACCACGTGGAACTCCTGGGCGACGCCGCGGTGGGTGACCGGGATGCCGGCCGCGGCGGGGGCCGAGATGGAGCTGGTGATCCCCGGGACGACGGTGACCGGGATGCCGTGCCGGGCGCAGTGGAGCGCCTCCTCGCCGCCCCGACCGAACACGAACGGGTCGCCGCCCTTGAGTCGGACCACGAACCTGCCCTGCTTGGCGTGGTGGACCAGCAGCTCGTTGATCTTGTCCTGGTGCAGCGCCCGCCCATAGGGGATCTTGGCCGCGTCGATCACCTCGACGTCCGAGGCGAGCTCGTCCAGCAGGGTGCGCGGGCCGAGCCGGTCGGTGACCACCACGTCGGCCTGGGCCAGCAGCTGCCGGCCGCGCACCGTGATCAGGCCGGGGTCGCCGGGCCCGCCGCCGACCAGGGCCACCCCGACCGGCTTGCGCCGCGAGTGCCGGGCCTCCAGGGTCGCATCGCGCAGGCCGTCGACGATCGCGTCGCGGATGCCCGCCGCCCGGCGCGGGTCGCCGCCCGACAGGACGCCGACGGTGGCCTCGCCGACCTGGCCGCTGGCCGGGGTCCAGGCCCCGGACGCGTCGGCGTCGTCGGCCCGTACGCACCAGATCCGGGCCGCCTCGGCCTCAGCGGAGATCGCACTGTTGACCTGGTAGTCGTCGGTGCAGGCCTGGACCAGCCACGCTCCGGCGCAGTCACCGTGGGCATAGACCCGCTGCCGCCAGTCGATCTGCCCGAGCAGGTCCTCCAGCGAGGGGGTGATCTCGGGCGAGATCAGCTCGACGACCGCTCCCGCAGCCAGGAGGGTGGGGACACGCCGCTGGGCGACCCGGCCCCCGCCGACGACGACGACACGTCGACCGGCGAGGCGTAGTCCAAGGAGGTACGGCGGCACCGTTGCGGCTCTTCCGATCGTGCGGGGCTGGTCAGGACGGGCTATACAGCAGGTAGCCCTAAAGGTACTCGGCCGTACCCTCGGGCCGGACCGTCCGGGCCCCTGTTGTGGAGATCGTGACGCTCTCGGAAGATTTGCCGACCTCCCGCAGGTGCCGGACGAGCTTCTGGCAGGACCCGGCGTCGCGGACCGCGATCCGCACCCACTCCGCGCCCAGGCCGGGGAAGGTGTCGCCCCGCCTGACCGCGATACCCCGGTCCCGCAGGGCCTCCCGGACCCCTGCTCCGGCCCTGACGAGCAGGAACGAGGCCCGCGCGCCGGGGACCACGTGCAGCCCGAGCGCCCCGAGCTCGGCCGCGAGCCGGTCCCGCAGCACGCCCATCCCGGCCGCCCAGTCGTCGGCCTCCCGGACGGCGGACTCGGTGGAACACGCCTCGATCGCCACCAACGCGGGGGTCGAAACCGCCCAGAGGGGCTGCGCGGCCGCCAGTTCGCCGATCAGGGGCTCGGGGGCCAGTACATAGCCCGCACGCAGGCCGGCCAGCCCCCAGGTCTTGGTGAGGCTTCTGAGGATCACCACGCCACGGTCACCCGCCAGGCTCTCCGGCTCTCCCGGCACGCAGTCCATGAACGCCTCGTCGACCACGATCGTCCGGCCTGGCCGGGCCAGGGAGGCGAGCACCGGCGCCGGATGCAGCACGGACGTCGGGTTGGTCGGATTGCCGATCATGACCAGGTCGGCCGACTCGGGCACCCGGGAGGGGTCCAGCACGAAGTCGCCGTCGAGCAGCAGCCGGTCCACCCGGTGCCCGGCGGCCCGCAGCGCAGCCTCCGGTTCGGTGAACTGCGGGTGCACGACCAGGGCGTGCGCCGGCCGGAGGACCCGGGCGAGCAGGACGAACGCCTCGGCGGCACCGGAGGTCAGCAGCACCTCGGCGGTGTCGCGGTCGTGCCGTCGGGCCACCGCCGCGCGGGCCCGGGTGGCGTCGGGATAGGCGGCCAGATCGGCGACCGAGGCCCGGACCAGGTCGGCGAGCCACCGGGGCGGGGTGGCGCCCCGCACGTTCACCGCGAAGTCGATCAGCCCGGGGCCGATCTCGGCGTCCCCGTGATGAGCGAGATCGGTCATCCGGTTCCGTAGTAGAGGAGCGCGTTGAGCGCGGCGGCCGCCACTGAGGCGCCGCCCTTCTCGCTGAGGTTGCTGACCTGCGGCAGCCCACTGGCGCGCAGCCGCGCCTTGGCCGCGGCCGCGCCGACGAACCCGACCGGCAGCCCGATGACCAGGCCCGGCCGCATGTTTCTGAGCACGATCTCGTCGAGGGCCGGTGCGGCACTGCCGACCACCCAGATCGCGCCGGGGCCGACCTCGGAGTAGGCGAGCCGGATCGCGGCGGCCGCCCGGTCGATGTTGGCGGCCTTGGCCATCCGCGCGGTCGACGGGTCGCCGATCAGGCAGAGGGTCTCCCGCTCGGTGATCCCCGCGGCGACCGTCGGCACGTCGCACACGACGGGAGCGCCGGTGCGCAACGCGGTCAGCCCGAACTGCAGGTGCCGTTCGTCGGTGATCAGATCCACCGCGTACTCGAGGTCCGCGCTGGCATGGATCACACGTTCGACCACGGCCCGCCACAGCGGCGGCATCGGCGAGAGGTCCACGCGGGAGCGCAGAATCCCGTACGACTCCACCTCGATCGGGTGTGGCTGGCGCGCCTGGCCCAAGCCAGCGGTCATCCTTGCCCCTCCTCAAGCCCAATCATGCATTTGCCTCAAAAAGTACCGCAAACCCTAGCGACAGCGACGGTGGCTCCGGCTGACCGCTTCTTGCCGACGACCAGCTCGCCGCCGTGAGCCGCGGCCAGCGCCGCCGCCTCCGCGACGCTGGCCGTCCCGGTGGCCTCCCGGACCCGCTCGGACGGCGACGGCACCGTGATCTTCGCGAGCGCCGCCGCGGAGAAGCCCAGCAGCTCCCAGCCGCGCAGCAGCGCGAGCCGGGCGATCGCGGGCTCCCCGGCCCGCCGGTCCAGCGTCGCCAGCGCCCGCACCTCCTCCACCGCCACCCCCGCCTCGGCCAGCGCGCCCTCGACCAGCACCCGCAGTTCCGCCTCGGAGACCCCGGGCACCGCCCCCACTCCCACCATGTACCGGCGGCTCATGAGCGCGTGCCGGAGATCACAAAAACAGGGTTGAGAGCCTGGAGCCGGTGGGTGTCGCCGGGAAGGGGGGTCAGCCGGGCGGCCGACAACTGGACGGCCCGGGCGCTGAAGCCGTGCGCCGTGAGGGCTTCGAGGGTGGGGCCGACCCGTTCGACGGTGGCCAGGGTCACGACCACCGCGCGCAGGGCGCGGGCGGCGCAGGCCCTGACGACGTCGGGGCCGCCGCCGCCGACGAAGACCGCGTCCGGGTCGGGCAGGTACTCCAGCACCGCCGGGGCCCGGCCCCGGGAGACCGCGACCTTGACGCCGTGGGCCTGGACGTTGCGGCGGATCCGCGCGCAGGACTCCTCGTCGCGTTCGACGGCGACGACCGCCGCGCCGAACCGGGCGCACTCGATACCGACGGAACCGCTGCCCGCGCCGATGTCCCAGACGAGGTCGCCGACCCGGGGACCGATTCTGGCCAGCACCAGCGCCCGCACCTCCGCCTTGCTGATCTGGGAGTCGCGGTGCTCGAAGGCGTCCTCGGGCAGCGCCCAGCCGGCCGGGCCCGGCCGGGCCCCGGCGATCCAGCCCGGCTCGCCGACCGCCCGGCGCGGGTCGAAGACCACCACCACGTTGGGGTCGCGCCAGGTCCGGGTGGTGGCCTCGGCCGGTCGGCAGTGGGTGACCCGTTCGTCCGGGCCGCCCAGGTCCTCACAGACCACGAAGGACCGGGGGGTCTGCGGATGCAGCTCGCGGGCCAGCTCGGCGGGGCCGCCGCCGGGGGCCGTGAGGACCGCGACCTTCGGGTGGGCGCGGCAGGCGTTGACGGCCCGCCGCAGCTCACGGCCGTGTGCCGACACCACCAGGGCGTCGTCCCAGGTCATCCCGGCGTGGGCGAAGGCCCGGGCCACCGACGACAGCGCCGGGAAGACCTCGACCTGGTGGCCGTGCTCGCGCAGCACCCGGACGATCCCGAAGAAGCCCGGATCGCCGCTGGCGATCACGACGGCCCCGTCCCGCAGCCGGTCCAGGGCCGCCTCCAGGCTGCCGAGCACGATCTGCTCGGCGGTCCCGGGCGGATCGACCGCCGCGAGGTTCCGGGCTCCCCCCACCACCTGGGTCGCGGCGTCGAGCCGGGCGCGGACCTCGGCGGCGAGCGGGGAGCCGTCCGAACCGATCACGGTGACCTTCATGGCCGCTTCCTTCCCGCCGCGGCGGTGAACCGATCCGCGAACCGAGGACTCCCCGCCCAGTGCAGATGCAGATAGGACGCGACGACCTGATCCTGCACGAACCCCTCGGGCCCGTCGGTCCTCCACTGCCACGCCGCCGTCGCCCCGTGGCCCGGGGTCACCTCGGTCCGGTGGAACTCGTGCCCGCGCACCCGCTCGCCCGCCAGCGCGACCACCGAGTCGGCCACCGCGACCGCGGTCCGATAGCCGAGGGTCAGCCTGGGCGTCATCGACGCCGTCACGTCCAGGACCCCGCACATCGGCGCGCCGTCGAGCTCCCGCCCCAGGTACAGCAACCCCGCGCACTCGGCGTAGACCGCCCCGCCGAAGGCCCCGATCTCGGTCCGGAGCGGCTCGTTGGCCGACAGGTCGGCGGCGTACATCTCGGGGAATCCCCCCCCGATGACGATGCCACTCGTCCCGTCGGGCAGCCGCTCGTCCCGCAGCGGATCGAAGCCGACGACCTCGGCACCCGCCGCGACCAGCAGCTCCGTGTTCTCCGCGTACCCGAACGTGAACGCCGGCCCGCCGGCCACCGCCACCACCGGCCGCGACGTCCGCGCAGGGACGGTCACGGGCGGGGCCCAGGGGTCGTCGGGGAGGGGTGGGGCGGTGCGGGCCAGGGCCAGGAGGGCGTCGAGGTCGCAGGCCTCGGCGACGAGGGCGCCCAGCCGGGTGACGGTCGCGGTGGCCTCGGGGCTGCGCTCGGCCACCGGGATCAAGCCCAGGTGGCGGGACGGGGTGGCGATGTCGGGGTGGCGGCGCAGCACGCCCAGGACGGGCACACCGAGGTCCTCGATGGCGGTGCGGCAGATGAGCTCGTGCCGGTCGGAGCCGATCCGGTTGAGGATGACGCCACCGATCCGCAGGCCCTTCTCATACGTCATGAAGCCGTGCACGACGGCCGCCACGGACCGGCCGGCCGAGGCCGCGTCGACGACGAGCACGACCGGCGCGGACAGCAGCCGGGCCACGTGCGCGGTCGAGGCGAAGTCGCCCTGCCCCACGGCCCCGTCGTACAGGCCCATGACGCCCTCGACCACGGCCACGTCGGCGCCCCGCGCGCCGTGCCGGAACAGCGGCGCGACCAGGTCCTCCGCCGTCAGGAACGGGTCGAGGTTGCGCCCTGGCCGCCCGGTGGCCAGCGAGTGGTAGCCGGGGTCGATGTAGTCGGGGCCGACCTTGTGCGGCGACACCGCCAGGCCGCGGGCCGCCAGTGCGGCCATCAGCCCGGTCGCGACGGTCGTCTTGCCGCCGCCCGAGGCCGGCGCGGCGACGACGAGCCTGGCTACCACTCGATGCCCCGCTGACCCTTCTGACCCTGGTCCATGGGGTGCTTGACCTTGCCCATCTCGGTGACGAGGTCGGCGAACTCCAGCAGTCGCGGGTCGGCGTCCCGACCGGTGATCACGACGTGCTGGCGGCCCGGCCGGTCGCGCAGGGCCGTGATGACCTCCTCGACGTCGATCCAGCCCCACTTCATCGGATAGGTGAACTCGTCGAGCACGTAGAAGCCGTACTTCTCGGCCGCGAGGTCGCGCTTGATCTGCTCCCAGCCCTCCCGGGCGTCGGCGGCGTGGTCGGCCTCGGTGCCGGCCCGCTGGATCCACGACCAGCCCTCGCCCATCTTGTGCCAGGTGACCGGCGCACCCTCGCCGGACTCACCCAGGACCAGCAGCGCCCGCTCCTCGCCGATCTTCCACTTGGCGGACTTGACGAACTGGAACACCCCGACCGGCCAGCCCTGGTTCCAGGCGCGCAGCGCCAACCCGAACGCGGCCGTCGACTTGCCCTTGCCCGGCCCGGTGTGGACCAGGACGAGGGCACGGTTGCGGCGCTGCCGGGTGGTGAGGCCGTCCTCGGGCACGTACTCCGGCTGTCCCTGCGGCATCAGGCGACCTTTCTGATCTGGCGGACGACGCCGGCGAGCGAGGTGAGCTCCTCGAGCGGCACGATCTCGGCGCCGAGCCTGGCTCCGAGCGCGACGGCCAGGCCCAGCCGGACCGGTCCGGTCTCGCAGTCGACCACGACGGTCTGGACGCCGGCCAGCAGCGCCGCCGCGGCCAGCGGGTCAGGGCCGTGGGTGGCGCGCCCGTCGGTGACGAGCACGAGCAGCGGACGCCGCGACGGGTCGCGGAGCCGTTCGATCCGGAGCACCTCGGCGGCGGTGCGCAGCCCTGCCGCCAGCGGGGTGCGCCCCCCGGTCGGCAGCCTCTCCAGCCGCCGCGCCCCGGCCTCCACCGACGACGTCGGCGGCAGCGCCACCTCCGCGCCGGTCCCCCGGAACGTGATCAGCCCGACTTTGTCGCGCCGCTGGTAGGCGTCGAGCAGCAGCGACATCGCCGCGGCCTTCACCGCGCCCATCCGCTTGCGCGCGGCCATCGAACCGCTGGCGTCGACCACGAACAGCACGAGGTTGCCCTC
>JBDSTJ010000554.1:0-4100 GCA_039928335.1 Streptosporangiaceae bacterium
TTCAGGCCTAGTTGATCGTCAGCCCGCCGTGGAGATCACGCAACTGAATGCTGGTCTCCGCCTGGCCGCTGAAGTTGTTGACCACCGCATCCCCGGAGGCGACCGCGTCCGTCCGAACCTGGCTCCACAGGTTCCCTACGTCGGCTGCGAACCCCGGATCCGCCGCCATGGCCCGTTCCAACGCCATCGCGAGGCCGGTCGTCCCCTCCGCCGGTTCGGGCTCTGCCTCGGCCTGCTCGAGCACGGCTTCGTCGGGACTCCCACGGAAACGCGCCCGGACCTTGGCCACGAGCGCGACGGCCGCGGCCTGCGCCGCCTCCCCCAGGGACTCACCGGTCCGGGTGGCTCCTGCCGCGACTGCGGCGGCGATGGCCAGGGTGATCGGATCGGTCATCTACTCCCCCACATCGGCATGCGAACTGTCCACCCGTCAGTTCAGCACGAATCCGCGAATACCACCAGCGGCAGATTCCGGATCACGAAGTACCGAGATTTGACACCATTAACGCGGGGTACCGGCTCAATGGTGAAAAACGAGTTCCAGGGGAATGTATCCGGGCCGGTCGTGCAGGTGGGATCGGTCCAGGGCGATGTCAATCTGCAGGTGCCGCCGACTCTTCCGGTACCGGCTCAGCTACGACCGCAGCCCGCCCATTTCACCAATCGGGAGACAGAACTGGCGAAGTTGCACGAGGTCAGCGACGCACTTACCGCCGATGGCGAACCCAGACTCGCGGTGATCACTGGCGCCGGTGGCGTGGGCAAGACCTCCCTCGGTCTGCGGTGGCTGCACCAGATCCGGGACCGTTTCGGCGACGGTCAGCTCTTCGCCGACCTGCGCGGTTTCTCCGGTACGGGACCGGTTCCGCTGAGCGAGCCGCTTGAGGGGTTCCTGCGGGCGCTGGGCGTGGCCGCCGCGGACCTGCCGGTGGGTGTGGCAGAGCAGGCTGCGTTGTACCGCTCCCTGACTGCGGGCCGACGCCTGATCATCATGCTCGACAACGCGGCCACCGCGGCGCAGGTCCGGCCGCTTCTTCCCGGGCACGGGCCCGCTCTGGTCGTGGTGACCGCCCGTCACCGCCTGTCCGGCCTGGCCACGGACGGGGCCGTGTTCGTCACCGTCGGCACCTTCGACGAGACCGATGCGGTCCGGCTGCTTGACCGGATGCTGGGCCCGGCGCGGACCGCCGCGGAACCGCAGGCCGCGCTGGCTCTGGCCCGGTTGTGCGGTCGCCTGCCGCTGGCCCTGTGCACGTCGGCGGCCAGGCTCGTGGTGCGCCGGGGATGGCCGATCGCGCGGGTCGTCGAGGAACTGGCAGACGCGCGCCAGCGGCTGTCCACGTTGAGCGTGGAGGATGACCTTTCGGTGCGCGCGGTCTTCGACGTGTCCTACCGCGGCATAGCCGAGGAGGCCGGCCGGCTGTTCCGGCTGCTCGCCCTGCATCCCGGGCCGGACTTCGACGCCGGGTCCGCCGGCGCGCTCGCCGGGATCGGTCCCCACGCCGTGCACCGGCTGCTCGACTCCCTGGCCGACGCGAACCTGCTCAGCGAGGACGACTCGGCCCGGTTCCGCTTCCACGACCTGCTCCGGCTGTACGCCGGGGAACTGGCGGAGTTCTTCGAACCGGCCGAGAGCCTGGCGGCGGCGTTCACCCGGCTGCTGGACCACTACCTCGCCGCGTCGGTGGCGGCGGACCGCGTCCTGATCCCGGACCGGTGGCATCTCGGTTCCCGCTACGACCAGAGCCCCAGCGAGACCTTCGACGGCACGGCGGCCGCGCTGGAGTGGTTGGAACGCGAGCTCCCCGGCATCCTCGCGGTGCAACGGGCCGCCCACCATCGGGAGCTCCACGAGGCGGTGTGGGGCATGAGCGAAGCGCTCTGGGGCCTGTTCATCCTCCGCAAGCCCTACCGGGCCTGGGTCGAGTCCTACCAGCTCGGCCTGGGATCGGCGCGGGCCTGCGGCAACCCCCGCGCCCAGGCCCGGATGCTCTGCGGGCTGGGCTGGGCCCGGCTGAACCTGCAGGAGTTCGACTCGGCCCACGCGCTGTACCTCGAGGCCATCCGGCTCGATCACGACGCCGGGCACGCGCTCGGTGAGGCGGCCGCGCTCGAAGGGCTCGGCGTGTCCCAGCTCGGACTCGGGAACACCGCGGACGCGGCCGAGGCGTTCACCCAGGCCCTCACCATCCACCAGGCCATCGGCCGGGCACGGGGCGTCGCGCTGATGACCCGCCGGCTCGGCGAGGCGATGCGGGACCTGGGCCGGTATGCCGAGGCGATCGAGCACCTGACGGAGACGCGCGCGTACTTCGTCGCGCACGGCGACCTGTACAACGAGGCCCGGGTCCTCACCACACTCGCCGACGTCCTGCTGCTGGCGGCCCGGCCCGCCGAGGCCGGCGACGTGCTCGACCGGGCGCTGCAGATCACCGTCGAGGTCGGGGCCAGGCACGAACAGGCACAGGTGCACGCGGCGCAGGCCCGGCTGGCAGAGCGGCTCGGCGACGGTCAGGCCCAGCGCGGCCTCCTGCGCGCTGCCCTGGCCCTCTATCGGGCGCTGGAGGCGCCCCAGGCACCCGGTATCGCCGCCCGGCTCGCCGCTCTCGAGGCTGAGCCGAATACCTGACAGATCAGCCCACCCACCGACAGGACCGCACCGTCAAGCATCTCCGGCGACCCTCCGGCGGCCACCCAGAAATGGACGACCGAAGCACAATGACCGAGCACGGTCCGGTCCAGACGGCCCGCCGACGGCACCAGGCGGGCGTACCAGCCGCTGCGGGTGACCAGGAGGGATCCGGCGGCGGCCACCGACCAGCCCGTGCTCAGATCATCGGGGTCCGGCAGCGGACCGGCGTCGACCACCAGGACATCGGCGATCGTCCTCCACTCGTCGTGGGTCCCGTCGACCAGCAGATGCTCATCGACGAAACCGGGCTCCGCGACCGGTTGGCGGGTCAGCCCGACCCTGAGAGACCCGCCCGGTGCCCGGACCGACACCACGATCTCCGTGCCGAGCTGCCCGGGGTGCAGCAGCCGCGCCCGGGTCAGCGGGGGCCTCATCGCAGAGCCTCGGGCAGCGGCAGGCGCTCCACGACTGCGGGCTCCGCCGGCTCCGGGAGATCGAGCAACCCGTACATGATCCGCCTGAGGATCGCCGCGGACTCCCCGGGCCTGGAGGTGAGCCTCGCCCCGAACACCGCGCTCTGCTCCGGGCACAACGGCCGGGCCGCCGCATCCAGCTGGGCGCGCAACGGCCGCGTCAGCTCCAGTCTCGACGCGGTGCCGCCCATCATCGCGCTCGGCGAGCCGGGGAGTACGTCGTCATCGGGAAAGGCCGCCAGGACGACGGGGGCACCGAGCGCTGCGCCGTAGGAGGTGACGGAGCCGTAGTCGCCGATGACCTGGTCCGCGGCGACCAGGGCCGCGCCCCAGCCTTCCTCCGGCGGGAGCAGCTGGACGCCCAGCCGCATGCAGTCGGTGTGCCAGGCCGCCACCTGCCGCCGGCCGTGCCAGCTCCAGGTACTCGGGTGCAGCGCCACCACGATCCGGTGATCGCGTGCGTGCAACTCCTGCGCGAGACGCAGCAGCAGGTCGGGGTGCCGGCCGAGCAGGCTCCGCGGGCCCCAGGTGGAGGAGACGAAGACCAGGCGCTGGGCGGGCGTGACGCCGAGCGCCCGCCGGTAGGCCTGGCGCAGCGGCAGGCTGGCGACGATCCGGTCATACCGGGGGTCCCCGGCGACGACTATGGCGGGCAGTGCTTCGGGGCACACGCGCGCGAACTCCTCCCGGTGCCCGTCCTGGGCCAGCGCGAGGACCGAGGGGATGACCCGGCCGCCGGCCACGATCGTCTCGGCGCGCAGTCCGCCGGCCGGGCGAGTGGCCGGCAGTCCCTGGCCCGCCCAGCGGTGCATCAGCACCTGCGGACCGACGCCGTGCAGCAGCGAGAGGACCTTGGCGTGCACCTGTTCCAGGCCGCCGTGACTCGCCATGAGCAGGTTTGCGGGCAAAAGCAACGAACGCACCTGGTTAACTGCTATCCTGAAAAACAAAATTATTGATGTGTACCGCAAACGGTCCTCCGGCTTAAAAACACA
>JBDSTJ010000555.1:0-2784 GCA_039928335.1 Streptosporangiaceae bacterium
ACGCGTTGTTGGGAGGGTCCGTTGGGGGCGGTGAGGCCGTTGCTGGCCCCGTCCTGGTTGACGGCGGACCCGCGGATCACCGCGAGGACCCGGTGGCCGTGCCGCTGGGCGTCCGACAGCCGCTCCAACAGCAGCAACCCCGCTCCCTCTCCCCACACCAGCCCGTCGGCGGCCGCCGCGAACGGCTTGCACCGGGCGTCGGCGGCCATGCCGCGCTGACGGGAGAACTCCACGAAAGCGCCGGGAGTCGCCATGATCGTCACCCCGCCGGCAAGCGCGAGGGAGCATTCGCCCTGCCGCAGCGCCTGGGCGGCCAGGTGCGTGGCGACGAGCGAGGACGAGCAGGCGGTGTCGACCGTGACCGCCGGGCCTTCCAGCCCGAACGTGTAGGAGACCCGGCCGGACACCACGCTGCCGATGTTTCCGGTGGCGATGTACCCCTCGATGTCGCTGGAGGTCTGGCTGGTGAGTGACAGGTAGTCCTGCGAGGTGACGCCGGTGAAGACCCCGGTGCTGCTGCCGTGGAGCGCCTCGCGGCTGAGGCCCGCGTCCTCGAAGGCCTCCCAGGCGGTCTCGAGGAGGATCCGCTGCTGCGGGTCCATCGCGAGGGCCTCGCGGGGGCTGATGCCGAAGCAGGCCGCGTCGAACTCGGCCGCGTCGTGCAGGAACCCGCCTTCCCGCACATAGCTGGTGCCGGGGTGGTCGGGGTCCGGGTCGAACAGGGTGTTGAGGTCCCAGTGGCGGTTGCCGGGCATCCCGGCGATGGCGTCCTGCCCCGCCGTCACCAGGTCCCAGAGCCGCTGGGGGTTGTCCGCCTCGCCGGGGAACCGGCAGGCCATCCCCACGATCGCGATCGGTTCGTCGTGCGCGGCCGCGGCGGGAGCCCGGGCCGGTCGGTCCTCCTGCGACCCGGTCAGCTCCGCGCGGAGGTAGGCGGCGAGTGCGTGGGGCGTGGGATGGTCGAACACGAGGGTCGGCGGCAGGCTCAACCCGGTGGCGGAGCCGACCCGGTTGCGGAGCTCGACTCCGGTGAGGGAGTCGAAGCCCAGGTCCTGGAACGGCCGGCCTGAGCCGATGGCGTCCGGCCCGGAGTGCCCCAGGACCGTGGCGGCACTGTCCTGGACCAGGCGCAGCAGCAGGTGAAGCTGCTGAGCGGCGGGGCTGCCGGCGAGCTGTTGACGCAGTGGATGAACCGCCTCGCTCTCGGGCTTGGCGTCTCGGCGGTCGGGTGGTGCGAGCTCGCTCAGGAAGGGGCTGGGCCGCTGCGCGGTGAAACCGGCCGGGAACCGGGCCCAGTCGATCTCGGCGATCGTCACTGTGGTGTCCCGGCGGTCAAGAGCGTGGTGCAGCGACCGGATGGCCAGGCCGGGATCGAGCGGCGTGAGACCACGGCGCTCGTAGTAGGCGACGGCGGCCTCGTCGGCGGCCATTCCCGCCTCCGCCCACGGACCCCACGCGAGGCTCGTGGCCGCCAGGCCCAGACCGCGCCGGTGTTCGGCCAGCGCGTCCAGATAGGCGTTGGCGGCGGCATAGGAGGCCTGCCGGCCGCTGCCCCAGGCCGCCGCACCCGAGGAGAACAGGACGAACGCGCTGAGGTCGAGGTTGCGGGTCAGCTCATGCAGGTGGGCGGCGGCGTGTGCTTTGGGGAGCAGGACCTGGTCGAGGTGGGCGAAGTCGACGTCGGCCAGGGGCGTCGCCTCGGGAATCCCCGCCGCGTGGACCACCGCGGTCAGCGGGTGTTCGGCCGGCACTCCGTCGATGACTCCCTGCAGGGCCGGCCGATCTGACACGTCGCAGGAGACCACGGTGACCGCTGTCCCCGAGTCGCGCAACTCGGTGGCGAGCTGGCCCACACCGGGGGTGTCCGGTCCCTGGCGGCTGACGAGCAGCAGGTGCGGCGCGCCGCGTCCGGCGAGCGAGCGGGCCACCTGCGCGCCGAGGCCGCCGGTGCCGCCGGTGATCAGGGTGGTGCCCGTGGGCTGCCAGGCTGGGTGCGGGGCGGGGGAGCCGGCGGCGCGTCGCATGCGGCGGCCCAGAGCGGCGGCCGTACGGATCGCCACCTGGTCTTCGGGCTGGCCGGAGACCAGCAGCGCGGCCAGGCGGGTGGCCGTGTGGTGGTCGAGGTCGGCGGGCAGGTCGATCAGGCCGCCCCAGCGCTGCGGCAGTTCCAGGGCGGCTACCCGGCCGAGCCCCCAGGTCTGGGCCTGGAGCGGGCTGGTCAGGGGGTCGGCCGGAGAGACCGAGACCGCGCCCTGCGTCACACACCACAGCGGGGCGGTGATGTCAGCGAGGGACTGGACCAGCGCGGTGGTGGCAGCCAGGCCCGCGGGGAGCCCACAGTGCCCGGGGAAAGCGTCCTCAGCCAGCGACAGGAGGCTGAGGACCCCGGCGGGCTCGGTGCCGGAGACCAGGCCGGCCAGCGAGTCCCGGCTGACGGTCGCGGTGTCGACCGGCTGGAGGTGGGGGACCGCACCGTGCTCGCTGAGTGCTCGCACGACCGTGCCGACCACCGGGTGGTCGGTGTGCGTCTCGGGCACGAAGACCAGCCAGGTGCCGGCCAGGACCGGTGCGCCCGCCTCGGGCAGGGGCTTCCATGCGGTCTGGTAGCGCCAGTCGTCGAGCTCCGCCTGGTCCCGGTGCCGCCGCCGCCACGCCGACAGGGTCGGCAGGGCCGCACCGAGGACCTGGTCCTGGTCGGCAGGGGAGTCGAGGGCCAGGGTCAGCGCGGCCAGGTCCGCACGCTCGACCGCGTCCCAGAACTGGGTGTCACGCCAAGCCGTCGCG
>JBDSTJ010000556.1:0-7233 GCA_039928335.1 Streptosporangiaceae bacterium
GGTCGTCCGCTCCGTCTGAGGCCCACCCGAGACGCCCCCGCACCGTTGCGTTGCGGGGGCGATCTCACTTCTCCGGAGGTACGACTTGCGTGCGGGACTGCTGGTGTCCGACCGCTTCGAGGTGGTCAGGAAGCTCGGCCAGGGGGGAATGGGGGAGGTCTGGGAAGGCCGCGACCAGCTGCTCGGCCGACGGGTGGCGATCAAGACGCTGGCCGTCAACCCCGGCGCGGACGCGGTCCGGCGGTTCCAGGCCGAGGCCCGGATCGGCGCGAGCCTGTCCCACCCCGGCATCACGATCGTCTACGACATCGGCCAGAACGACACGGCGCTGTTCCTCGTCATGGAGTTCCTCGAGGGCGAGGACCTCAAACAGCTCCTCGGCCACGGGCAGCTCCCCGTCGACCGGGTACTGGAGATCTCCAAGGACCTGCTGAGAGCGCTCGGCGCGGCCCACTCCCAGGGCGTCGTGCACCGCGACATCAAGCCCGGCAACGTGATGATCCTCGCCAACGGTCAGCTCAAGATCTGCGACTTCGGGATCGCCCGGTTCACCGATGCCACGATGACCGGATCGCTGGTCGGGACGCCCGGTTATATGGCGCCCGAGCAGTTCACCGGCACCGACATCGATGGGCGCTGTGACCTCTACTCCTTCGGGATCGTGCTGTACGAGCTGCTCACCGGGCAGCTTCCGTTCCAGTGCAACACGCTGCCCGAGTTCGTCTACGCCCACCTGCAGAGGGTCCCCGACCCGCCCCGGCTGGCCCGGCCGGACATCCCGGATGCGCTCAACCGGCTGATCCTCGACCTGATGGCCAAGGACCGCGAGGACCGACCCGCCGACGCCGCCGCCGTCCTCGCCCGCATCGAGGCCCTGCAGCGCGCCCCGCGCCAGGAACCCCCACGGCCGCAGACGCCACCGCCTTTCGTCGCGCCGCAGGTCCCGACCCCGCCACCGTTCTCTACCTACACGCCGCAACAGCAGCAGCCCGCGGGCTACCCGTCCCAGCAGTACGGGTATGTGCCGCAGCCGCAGTTCCAGGCGCCGCCCGCCTACGGGCAGAACTACCAGCAGCCGCAGACCCAGCACGGCAGTTGGGGGCGCAGGCTCGCGGCGTACGTCATGGACTGGGTGCTCGGATTCGGCTTCACCGTGGTGGCGTTCGGGATCTCCACCATCGGTTCACCCGCCGAAGCCGACGCGACGGACGCGCAGGGCGCGGTGCTGTTCCTGGCCTGGGGTTCGGTCTACGTGGTCTACGGCCTGATGGACGGCGCGCTGGGCTGGACGCTGGGCAAGCGGCTCGCCGGGATCAAGGTCGTCGACGCCCGCACCGGTCAGCTGGTCGGTCCGCTGCGCGGCGTGGCCAGGACCTACGCGCAGATCCTCGACTGGTGGTCGTTCTGCCTGGGCTTCCTGTGGCCCCTGTGGGACCGCAGGCACCAGACGTTCTCCGACAAGATCTGCAACACCCTGGTGGTCAGGCAGCGCGGCTAAGCCCCGTGGTCGAAGACGAAGACCGCGCTGTGGGCGGCGACGCGGGCCCGGCGTACGGCCCGGTCGAGGGTCTGCAACGCCTCGGAGCGCTGGCGCATCTGGGCGGCCGTGAGGTTGTGGCCGGCCGCGTCCCTGGCCAGCTCCACGACGAGGGACAGCCGGTTGGCGAGGGCCGCGACCCGGTGCGCGCGGGCCGGATAGCCGGGGGCCAGGGAGCTGTCGGCGTCGTCGCGCAGGGCCTTGAGGAACCGCGACCGTTCGCCGTTGACGTCGTCGAGGCCCGACATGACCTCGGTCACCTCCCGCATGGCCACGGTGAGCTGCTGGTCGGCCTCCGGCAGGGACGGCACGTCCGGGCGGGCGATCACGGCCGCGTGCACGGTCCAGCGGACGCCCAGATAGGAGGAGCCGCGCACGTCCGGCTCCGGGATCAGGCCGAGGCCGATGTCGGTGAGCACGGCCTCGCCCGCCTCGAGGGCGGCGGCGTTGAAGTCGGCGGGGCCGGTCAGGCCGAGCGGATCACCGGGCACCGGCAGGGCGAGACGCAGTTCGGTGAGGCCCTGGGAGCGCAGTCCGGCCAGGAACACCCGCAACGGCTCGTCGTTAGGGGAGATCACCTGGGGTCCGGTCACGGCGTCGACGGCCTCGTCAAGGCCCACGTTTCCGGTCAGCCAGGCGTTCCCCCAGGCGACGACCGCGGCCGAGGGCTGTGAGAGACGCATGACCAACACCATAAGTGGTTTGCGCGGATAGGGTGGTCACGTGAGTGGTGAGGTGTTGAGTCTCCAGGGCGTCGTGATCCGACGCGAGGGGGCGACGTTGCTCGATGGCGTCGACTGGGAGGTCAGCGAGGGCGAACGATGGGTGATCATCGGACCCAACGGGGCGGGCAAGACTACGCTCCTCCAGGTCGCGGCGACCACGCTGTACCCGACCGAGGGGACCGTCATGGTCCTGGAGGAGACGCTCGGCCAGACCGACGTGTTCGAGTTGCGGCCACGCATCGGCTTCGCCAGCGCGGCCGTCGCGGAGAAGGTCCCGGCCGGTGAGACCGTCATCGACCTGGTCCTGACGGCCTCCTATGCGATCCTGGGGCGCTGGCAGGAGGAGTACGACTCCACCGACGTCACCCGGGCCGTGAACCTCCTCGAGGCCCTCGGCTGCGCCGACCTGATCCGCCGGAAGTTCTCGACCCTGTCCGAAGGCGAGCGCAAACGCGTCCAGATCGCCCGCGCCCTGATGCCCGACCCCGAACTCCTGCTCCTCGACGAACCCGCCGCCGGACTGGACGTGGGCGGCCGCGAGGACCTGGTGGCACGCCTGGGCAGGCTCGCCGACGATGTGACCGCCCCCGCCATGGTCCTGGTCACCCACCACCTCGAGGAGGTCCCGGCGGGCTTCACCCACGCGCTCCTGCTCAAGAAGGGCAGGGTGCTGGCCTCCGGCAAGGTCGACGAGGTCTTCACCAGCGAACACCTCACCGCCTGTTTCGGCATCCCCCTGACCGTGGAACGCCACCACGGCCGCTGGTCGGCCCGCTCGGTGTTGTGAACCCGGTGTCCTCGCCGGTCAGACGGGCCTGACCTGGACGGTGCCGTCTTCGAGGATGCGGGTGTCGAAGGCGGGCTGGCTGCCGGTGGCGGGGCCTTCGGCGACGGAGCCGTCGGCGACCCGGAAGGTGCTGCCGTGCCAGGGGCAGACCACGCAGACCCTGCTGTCGATCTCGACGACGCGGCCCTGGTGGAGCGGGCCGGCCAGGTGGGCGCAGCGGTCGGTGAGGACGTAGACGGCGTTGTCGATCCGTAGCACGAACAGGCTGATGTAGCCGAGCATCCGGGCGACGGGCCAGCCGTTGGGCAGGTCCTCGAGGGAGCCGAGGTCGTGCCAGCCGAGCGGGACCAGGTGGGCGATCGACTCGGCGTGGTTGGCCCCGGCGGCCTGCCGGAAGGCGAGGTGGCCGCCGAGGTAACCGCCGGCGAGGAGCGCGGTCAGCCCCGCGAAGCCGAGGAGCTTGCCTTCGACGTCCCGACCCTGCCTGCGGGCGAGGAGCGAGACAGTGTACAGGGCGGTGGCGGTGCCGGTGCCGAGGGCGTGGACCAGGCCGACGCGCTGCTGCTCGCGGTGCAGCGACGACCAGTCGGCCAGGCCGGTGAGCGCGGTGGGGACCGCCGCGGCGAGACCGGCCGCGATCAGGATCTGCGAGGCCCGGCGGGTGCCCGGGATCAGGTCGAGCAGGGCCACGGAGGTCCAGGCCCCGATGGGCACGTCGGTCAGCGGCGCGTGCAGGGGGTGGCCGATGGGCACGCCGTGCAGCAGGTTGCGCAGCGGCCCGGCGGGCACCGCGCGTCTGATCGCGCTGGAGAGTGCCTGGATCGGGCCGTCGAGCCTGGCGTTCGCCGCCAGGCGGTCGGCCACCTCCACCGGCTGTGCGCGTCTGACCCGCTCCGACCGGAAGATCTTGCTTGCTCGTCCGTCGTTCACCTTTCGACAGTAACCTGACGATCTCGCGGACGGTAACCCGGCTCCGAATCTGACTGCTGACGGTAACAATTTTCATGAATTGTCGGCCGATGGCCGGATTGTGACATCGCGGAACCTGCCGCGCAGTCGGATGATCGCTTACGGTGAAGGCGAATGGCGACTCGACGCTGGGTGAAGACCATGGAGACCCCGCAGGACCTTCAACAGATCGAATCAGACTTCCCCGGCTGGGGAGTCTGGCGAAGCGACACCAGCCGCTGGTGGGCGTTCCGCACCGCGCGCAACCCGCTGACGATCGACCAGCTCAGGGCAGGCTGCCGGTTGATCGTCCAGGCGGACACCTATGAGGATCTGCGGGCCGAGATCCGGTCGGAGATCCTCAGAGCCGTGTGAGCTGCACCGGGACTCCGTTGAACACGGCGTTCCCGGAGAGCGGGTCCACCTGCTGCTCGTCGGTGAGCGTGTTGACGCTCACACCGGCGTGCCCTTCGGCGACCGACATCCGGGTCCCCTTCCGGCCGTGACCCCAGCCGTGCGGCAGGCTCACCACCCCGGGCATGATCGTCTCCAGTGGCTCGGCCTCGGCCGTCAGCTCACCCACCCGCGAGGTCACCCGGACCCGCTCGCCGGCCTTGATCCCCAGCTTGTCGGCGTCCCCGGTGTTGAGCTGCAGGCTGCAGGTGTTGCTGCCGCTGACCAGCGTGTCGATGTTGTGCATCCAGCTGTTGTTGGACCGCAGGTGACGGCGCCCGATCAGGACGAACGCCTCATCCGGCCGGGACACCCGCAGCCGCGCGACGTCGTCGGCGAACAGGTCCGGGCAGAGCTGGATCCGCTCGTGCACCAGGACCTCGTCCAGCCGGGACTCCAGCGCGCCCAGGTCCACCCCGTGCGGGTGGTCGTCGCGCAGCCCGGCCAGGGTGAGCCCCTGCCCGCCGAACCCGTCGCCGTAGGCGCCGAGCCTGAGCATCAGGTCCAGGCGGGTCTCGGCGCCCGGAGCCCCGAGCATGGCCCTGAGCTCGTCGGGGTCCCGCCCGTACACCTTGGAGCCCTCGGTCCGCACGGCCTTCTGCAGGGCGCCCGTGATGACCATCTCGTCCAGGTCGGCGGGCTCCGCGTCGAGCCCCGAGCCGATGACCGCGATCCGGGCCAGGATCTCGGCCTCCGACGGCCGGTCGCCCCGGTCGGCGACCGCGGGCGAGAACCGCGCGTAGTTGCGGACCGAGAACCCCGAGAGCGCCAGGTCGTAGTGCGGGGCCTGGGAGTGCGGCGGCGGCGGGAGTACGACGTCGGCGTGCCGGGTGGTCTCGTTCAGGTACGGATCGACGCTGACCATGAATTCCAGGCCGGCGAAGGCCCGGTCGAGGCGTTCGCCGTTGGGCGCCGACAGGACCGGGTTGCCGCCGACCGTGATCAGCGCCTTGATCTGCCCTTCGCCTTCGGTCTCGATCTCCTCGGCGAGCGTCGCGACCGGCAGTTCGCCGTTGGCTTCGGGGAGCCCGCGCACCCGGCTGGACCAACGGCCCGTGACGTAGGGCCGCGTCCGCTTCCCTGTCCAGTGGGCGGGCTTGGGGAACATCGCCCCGCCCGGCCGGTCGAGGTTGCCGGTGAGGATGTTGAGGACGTCGACCAGCCAGCTGGCGAGGGTGCCGAACTCCTGGGTGCAGGTGCCGATCCGGCCGTAGACCGCCGCCGTCGGGGCCGCCGCGAGCTGCCGTGCGATCGTCCGGGTGGTCTCGGCGGGGATCCCGGTGGTGTGCTCGACGGACTCGGGAGTGAAGGTCTCGGCGAGCTCCCGCAGCCGGTCCAGGCCGTCGACCGGGACGTTGACCGCGGTGAGCTCCTCTTTGAACAGAGTGTGGACGAGCGCGAACAGGAAGTGTGCGTCCGAGCCCGGCTTGATCGGCACGTGCTGGTCGGCCATCGCGGCGGTGCGGGTCCGGCGCGGGTCGAGCACGACGACCCGGCCGCCGCGCTTCTTGATCGCCCGGAGCCGGCCGGGGAAGTCCGGCGCGGAGCAGAGGCTGCCGTTGGACTCCAGCGGGTTCGCGCCGAGCATCAGCAGATAGTCGGTGCGGTCCAGGTCCGGCACCGGGATCGCGAGGGGGTCGCCGAACAGGTAGCCGCTGCTGACGTGCTTGGGCATCTGGTCGGCGGTGCTGGCGCTGAAGATACTGCGGGTCCCGATGGACTTGATCACGGCGGGCCCGTAGAGCGGCCCGGCCAGGCTGTGCGCGGACGGGTTGCCGAGATAGACCGCGACGGAGTTCTTGCCGTGGGTGTCGATCACCCGCCTGAGCTGGACCCTGACGGCCTCGAAGGCGTCCTCCCAGCTGGCGGGCGCGCCCTGGACCAGCGGAGTCCTGAGCTTGTCGGGGTCACTGTCGAGCTTGCCGAGGCTCGCGCCCTTGGGGCAGATGAAGCCCTTGCTGAACGGGTCGTGCACGTCCCCGCGCGCAGAGGTGATCTTGTCGTCGCCGTTGAGGGTCAGTTCCAGGCCGCACATCGCCTCGCAGAGCGGGCAGGTCCTGAACGCGATTCGGTCCATGCCTCATGTAACCACCCGGTAGCCCCGCCGGGCCAGAGTCTCAGTCTTCTGCTGGATGCTCGACCAATGCCAGCACCCGGCTCGCCATGAACCGCGCGGTGCGGATCGCGGTGCCGGTCCGGGTGACCTCGCTGACCTCGATCACGCCGCGCCGGTTGGCGATCTCGACCCTGCGGCCGGCCTTGGTGGCGGCGATCTCGTAGGTGCGGGGAGCGTCGCCGACCTCGACGACGACCTCCACCCAGTCGCCCTTCACGTACGCCTCTTAGAACCCATATTCGAGTTCTACCCGGCCAGCAACTTCACAATCGCGATTGAACCGACACAAACAATGACAGTTCTCAGCATCCAGGGCTTCAGTTTCCGGCCCACACCGGCCCCGACGAACCCGCCCAGCGTCGAGCCGACCGAGATCAGCAGCACGACCCACCAGTCGATCTTGTCGAAGGCCACCGCGAGGAACAATACCGCCGCCGTCCCGTTCACGATCCCCGCCAGGATGTTCTTGAGCCCGTTGACCCGCTGCAGGTCGTCGTCGAGGAAGATCCCCAGCAGGGCCGTCAGCAGGATCCCCTGGGCCGCCCCGAAATACCCGCCGTAGATCCCCGCACCGAGCACCCCACCCCACAGTGCCGGCCCGCCGTGGGCGTGCCGCGACTCCCGCCGGGCCTGGATCCACCGGTTCAGCCTCGGCTGCACGGCCACC
>JBDSTJ010000557.1:0-2684 GCA_039928335.1 Streptosporangiaceae bacterium
GTGAGGGAGTGTCGTTGGACCACGCGAACGCCAGCAGCCCGCCGCACACACTCAACCCCGACCGGTCAATGGCCACGACCGGCACCGGCACGGTCGACTCCGCACCGCCCAGCTTCCCGCCGCTGAGCGTCGCCAGGGCGTCCTTGGCGGCGGTGACCTCCGCCACGAAGCTCCCGATCCTGCCACCCGCCGCGATCATTTCGCGCAACTGCTGTTCCAGGATGGGGATGGCCTTCTCGCACGCCACTTTGAGGTCATGCCGCCCGGACCTGTCTCTCCCGTCCCACCTGCCTGATACCGCGCCCACCCACCAGTCCCACCAGTACAGGTCCTTCAGTTCCTCCCTCATCGAGTTCAGCGATTCGGCGGTGCGGACGGCCTTTCTGGCCGTGGCCTCCAGGGCGTCCAGGGCGCTCTGGGCTTCGGTGACCCGCTTCTGGGCCGCGTCCAGCAGCCGCAGGTCCACGGTCGGGTCCGCGACCCCCATCGACGACAGTGTGATCGTGCCCGGGGTCAGAGCCAGCTGTCCCCGGGCCGCCACCCCGAAATCCAGGACGGCCAGGTAGGAGCGGTCGGCCGCTCCGCCCGCCGGAGCGGGACCCGAGGTCGCGCAGGCCAGCAGCACCCGTGCGTTGCGCTTCTCCGGAGCGGCCCCGGTCTCGTATCCGGTCTCCGCGAGCTCCTGCTGGTAGTACAGGACCGCGGTCAACCCGCCGACGACCTTGCGGCCGAGGAGTTCGAAGGTGTCCCGGACCATGCCGGGCCCGTCCCCGACCGGCGAAGTCGAGGCGACCCACACCACACCGTCGGCGATGGTGCCGTCGACCCGCCCGTCGCACAGGTCCGCCGTCGTGCTGCCCGAGCCCTCGTCGAACCGGTAGTAGGAGACCAGGCCCCGCTCGACGCCGGTCAGCCGGCGGAACCTGTCGGCGAACCCCGCCCGCGCCACGTTCCACACGCGCACCTCGTCGATCTCACCGGTGAACGTGCCCTTGACGTCCCCGTTGACGAGCCCGCCGCCGATGGTCCACGCCCGCAGCACCTCCGGGTTCAGCGACGAGCTGAGCTCACCGGCCTTCGCACCGTTGACCAGCAGCCGCATCCGCTCCCCGTCGAACACCGCCGCCACATGCGAGTACACGCCCAGCTCCACCTGCACGGTGGAGGTGAGCGTGCTGTCGCCGTGGACGAACACGAGGTTGCGGGCGGCGTTGAGCTCCAACCGGACGGGTTCGGACCGGGCCGCGCCGGACAGGGCGCCCCGGCTCAGGATGGCCCCGCCCGGAGCGGCCGGCTTGATCCACGCCTCCAGCGTGTACTTCCCGGCAGGCACCGTCCCGCCGGTCCAGGTGCCCGCCCCGAGGTGACCGCCCTTGGCGACGTCGAACCGCAGCGCGGTGCCGGCCCGGTCACCGCTGGGCGGCATCGGGACGAGCGGCTGCTGGGTGTAGGGATCGGTACCGGGCTCACGCTGCATGATCTTGCTCTGGAACTCCGGCTTCGCACTGGTGTACAGCTGGGTGCCCGCGAGGTCGAACAGCCCCTCGCGGCTCTGCTCCAGGTTGGTGGAGTCGATGCGGCCGGTGGCGGCGTTGACGGTGAAGATCTGCCACCGTGACACCCCGTGCACCAGGGTCGGTAGCAGCAGGACGGTGAAACCCGCGCCCGCGACCGGCCGGACGAACGACAGCTTCTGCGTCGGCTCGAAGAACTGCTTGCCGTCCATGTCCCGGGTGCCGAGCGTGTCGCCCTTGGCAGCCGGCCGCAACCGGCTGCGGCTGCGCTTGTAACGGACCTCCACCACCGGCTTCAGCCGCCCACCCGCCAGCACGAACCGGTCACACAGCAGTGACCCGTTCGTCACCGGTACCTTGCCGCCGTCCCTCAGCAGGTAGTCGGTGCGGGCCGGGTCGCCCGACAGGCCGCCGTTCGTCAGTTCGAACAGCGCGTCGGGGGCCTGTGCGTCGATTCCCTGCCGGAACACCAGCAGGTAGCGGCCGTCCGACACCACCTGGATCGGGCCGCCGGTCGACAGCCGCGCCGTACTCGACAGGAACGGGTCCAGATCACCGTCCCCGACTAGGCCGACGACGACCTCGGTGTTGTTGCCGCGCTTGACGGCCGGGACGACCGCCGCCCGCGCGAGCGGGTCCGCCGGATCGGTGATCTCGACCGGGAAGGGCAGCGGATGCGGATCTTCGCTCCAGTAGTTCACATCGAGCGGGCCCTTCGCCCGGTCGATCTGGTCCAGGTCCAGGATGCTGTAGTAGATCCTGCGATCGGTGTCCACGGCGAACGCCACCGTCGTACCGTCATGCCTCACCTGGGTTGTGTGCACGTAACGCTTGTCGCTGTATACCTTGACCAGACCATTGTCAGACACCGAAACAACTCCCCTGTGGCCGCGAACCGAGAGCGAAGCGACGCCCCGCACGCGAACCCGTCATACGAATCGCGTAAATGCGAACGTATGGCGCTAAAACGATCACAGCCAGCAGCCGGGAGCGCTTACTATCCTGACCCACCGGAACCGAACCGTCCCCCTAGCCCGGCTTGCATCACGAGAGCAAAAATGCAGCGGAGCGGTACCTCAGCGTGGCGGGTCACCTGAATGAGCCGGCCGGTCAGGAACCAGTGCGGCCGGCGACCGAGGCGGGCAGGGGGACCGCCGCGGGCAGTGCCCC
>JBDSTJ010000558.1:0-6130 GCA_039928335.1 Streptosporangiaceae bacterium
GGCCGCCCGCGCGCAGGGCGGCGACCAGGCCGGCGGCGTCGCAGCCGGTGACGGCCCCGGCCACGAGCGGGGTCTGCTTGCCATAGCGCTTGCCGAGCTCACGGAAGTTCGGCTTGACCTCATAGGAGACGAGGTCGCCGCCGATGGAGGCCAGTTCCTCGAACGAGGCGACGTTCAGCTCCTCGGCGATCTGCGCGCGCAGCTCCGCGGGCAGGGTGGACCAGCCGCCGGCGCCCACCAGGGCGCGGCCCAGCGGCTGCCGGGTGCGGACCGAGGAGGAGGCGCGGGCCGCCCGCCCCAGCTCCACCAGCCGCCGCACCAGCGCCATCTGGGCGGTCAGGTCGGCGTTGAGCAGGTCGGCGGCGACCTCCGGCCAGTCGGCCAGGTGGACCGACCCGGGGGAGCCCTCGGGCCGGATGACGTCCCACACGTGGTCGGTCACGAACGGGACGAGTGGTGCCATCAACCGGGTGAGGGTCTCCAGGCACTCGTACAGGGTCGCGAAGGCCGCGTGGCCGTCGGGCGTGGCCGGGCCCTCCCAGAAGCGCCGGCGTGAGCGCCGCACGTACCAGTTGGACAGGTCGTCGACGAACTCGGCGAGACGGCGGCCGGTGGCGGCGGTGTCGAACTTCTCCAGGGCCGCGGTGACCTCGGCGACGGTGCGGTTGAGCTCGCCCAGCGCCCAGCGGTCCAGCAGCGGCCGGTCGGCCGGAGCGGGGGCCTCGGCGAGCCGGCCCGGCGTCCAGGCGTTGCCCTGGGCGGCGGCGGCGTTGGCGTACAGGACGAAGAACGAGGTGGTGTTCCAGTAGGTCAGCAGGACCTTCCGGACGATCTCCTCGAGGGCGCCGTGACCGACCCGGCGGGCCGCCCAGGGCGACCCGGAGCAGGCCATGAACCAGCGCAGCGCGTCGGCCCCGTGCTGGTCCATCAGCGGCATCGGCTGCAGGACGTTGCCGAGGTGCTTGCTCATCTTTCGGCCGTCCTCGGCGAGGATCAGGCCGAGGCAGAGCACGTTCTCGTAGGAGGACCGGTCGAACACCAGGGTGCCGACGGCCATCAGGGAGTAGAACCAGCCGCGGGTCTGGTCGGTGGCCTCGCAGATGAACTGGGCCGGGTAGGCCTGGTCGAACTCGGCCTTGCCCTGGTAGGGCGCGCCGTGCTGGGCGAACGGCATCGAGCCCGAGTCGTACCAGGCGTCGATCACGTCGGGGACCCGGGTCGAGGTCTGGGCGCAGACCGGGCAGGGGAAGGTCACGTCGTCGACGAACGGGCGGTGCGGGTCGAGCTCCAACTGGTCCTCCCCGGACAGCTCCGACAGCTCCGACAGCGAGCCGGCGCAGGTCACGTGCTCGTCGGGGCACAGCCACAACGGCAGCGGGGTGCCCCAGTAACGCGACCGGGACAGCGACCAGTCGACGTTGTTGCGCAGCCACTCGCCGAACCGGCCCTCCTTGATCGTGTCGGGGTACCAGTTGGTCTTCGCGTTCTCGGCGAGCATCCGCTCCTTGACCTGGGTGGTCCTGATGTACCAGGCGGGCAGCGCGTAGTAGAGCAGCGCGGAGTGGCAGCGCCAGCAGTGCGGGTAGCTGTGCTCGAAGTGCGAGCCCCGCAACAGCAGGCCGCGTTCCTTGAGGTCGGCCGTGAGGGCCTCGTCGGCCTCCTTGAAAAGTACGCCGCCGACCGTGGGGACGTCGTCGAAGAACCGGCCGTCGGGCCCGATCGGGTTGACGACGGGCAGGCCGTACCGCTTGCAGGTCTCCAGGTCGTCCGCGCCGAAGGCGGGGGCCTGGTGGACCAGGCCGGTGCCGTCCTCGACGGTCACGTAGTCGGCGAGCAGCACGAAGTGCGCGCCGGGGATCTCGACCAGGTCGAACGGGCGGCTGTAGGGGGTCCGCTCCAGCTCCAGGCCGGTGAACCGGTCGGTGACGGTCCAGTCCTCGCCCAGCGCGGCGGTGAGGAGCGGCTCGGCGACGATGACGGGCCGCTCACCGTCCTTCTCGGCCACCACGTAGGTCACGTCCGGGTGAACGGCGACGGCCGTGTTGGACACCAGGGTCCACGGGGTGGTCGTCCAGATCAGCAGGTCCCGGCCGGCGAACCGGCCGCCGGTGACGGGCATCCGGACGTACACCGAGGGACTGGTGACGTTCTCATAGCCGCCGGGCTGGCCCAGCTCGTGGTCGGACAGGCCGGTGCCGCAGCGCGGGCAGTACGGGGTGATCCGGTGGTCCTTGAACAACAGCCCCTTGTCCCAGATGACCTTGAGCGACCACCAGACCGACTGCACGTAGGAGGGGTCCATGGTGCGGTAGGCCTGGTCGAGGTCGACCCAGTAGCCCATCCGCTCGGTCATCTCCTCGAACGCGTCGGTGTGCCGCAGCACCGAGGCGCGGCAGCGCTCGTTGAACTCGGCGATGCCGTAGGCCTCGATCTGCGGCTTGCCGGACAGCCCCAGTTCCTTTTCGACCTGGACCTCGACCGGCAGGCCGTGACAGTCCCAGCCACCCTTGCGGGGCACGTGGTAGCCCTGCATGGTCTTGAAGCGGGGGAAGACGTCCTTGAACACGCGGGCCTCGACGTGGTGGACGCCGGGCATGCCGTTGGCGGTGGGCGGGCCCTCGTAGAAGACCCAGCGGGGGCCGTCGGCGGTGCGTTCCAGGGAGCGCTCGAAGACCTTCTCGTCCCGCCAGCGGGCCAGCAGGTCGCGTTCGAGGGCAGGAAGATCTACCTGCGCGGGAAGCGGGCGAAAACCAGACACGACGGGGTTACCTCTCCAGGACACTTGAGTGGACCTGGAGGGACGAGGCTGTGGGCCCCGCGGTACCACCCTCCTTGGCCGTACGACGTCTACGGCCCGCTTCGTTCGTGGCTGCCGGGTCTAATGGGTTCCTGGGAACCGTTCTTCCGGCGGCTCCGGGGTGATGGCCCCCTCACTGCCTTGCCTGGCCCGATTCTACGCACGTCTGGAGCACCATGCCGGTTCGGTTGGCGATCAGGGTGAGACCCGGTGGATCCCGTGCCCGGGTGGGCGGCTCCCACGACGGAGCGCTGATCGTCAAAGTGGCGGCGCGGCCGGTCGAGGGGCAGGCCACCGAGGCCGCCCTGGCGGCGGTGGCCCGCGCCGTGGGAATTCGCCGACGCGATGTTTCGTTGGTCAGGGGGGCGACCAGCCGGGACAAGGTGCTGGAACTCCGCGGTGATGTGACGCAGCTCACATCAAAGATCAACGATCTGCTGGGTTCCTGACACCACGTTATGGGGCATATGCGGGTGGTGACTGAACGGCGCCTACCTCGGTTGTTTGCCGTCCTGCGAATGGAGACCTATGCTGCCCGCACTGCCAGTCGAGAAGAAGCCCAGCGAGAAGAAGCCCAAGACAGTGGACAAGACAGCAGGTCGGCCACCCGTCCGCGAGGGCGAGGAGCAGTGGACCACCAAGGAACTGGCCGCCGTCCGCGCCCGTCTCGCCGCGGAGATCGACGAGTTCACCAGTGAGATCGCACTCGCGGACGCCATGGCGGCCGAGGGCGGTGACGGCGGTGAGGGTTCGGGTGACGACCAGGCCGACGCCGGAGCCAAGACCTACGAGCGTGAGCACGAGATGGCCCTGAAGAACAATTCCCGCGACCTGCTCGAGCAGAACGAGCGTGCGATCAGCAGAATCGATACCGGAACCTACGGAATCTGCGAGTCCTGTGCGAAGGCGATCGGCAAAGCGCGCCTGCAGGCCTTTCCACGTGCGACCCTGTGTGTGACATGCAAACAACGCGAAGAACGTCGCTGAGCGACGCAAACACATCCCACGACGACGGCACAGCCGGGACTGAAGGGTCCCGGCCGCGCCGTTTCATCGTGCTGATCACGGTCTCCGTGCTGGCGCTGGCCGCCGACGCGATCACCAAGGTCCTGGTGGTCGCCCGGCTGGAGGGTCACCGGCCGGTCGAGCTGCTCGGCGGCCTGACCACCCTGCGCGTCACCCGCAACAGCGGCGCGGCCTTCTCGATCGGCACCGGCTCCACCTGGATCTTCACGATCATCGCCTGCGGCGTGGTCTTCGCGATCATCAGGACGGCGCGTAACCTGCGCAGCCTGCCCTGGGCGATCTGCCTGGGCCTCCTGCTGGGTGGCGCGGTCGGCAACCTGGTCGACCGGGTGATCAGGTCGCCCGGTTCCTTCCAGGGCCACGTGGTCGACTGGATCGAGTGGCCGAACTGGCCGGTGTTCAACCTGGCCGACTCGGCGATCGTCTGCGGCGGCATCCTCGCCGTGGTGCTCGCCGGCCGGGGCATCCAGATCGACGGCACCCGCGCGGTCTCGGCGAAGAAGGCGAACAAGCCGGTGGGGTCCGACAGTGAGTGACCACCGCAGCCTCCACGTGCCCGACGGGCTCGAGGGCGAACGGATCGACGCCGCGCTGGCCCGCCTGTTCGGTCTGTCCCGCAGCCGCGCCGTCGAGGTGATCGCCGCAGGCGAGGTACAGGTCGACGGCAAGACCGTGATGAAGTCCGACCGGGTGATGGGCGGGGCCTGGCTCGAGGTCAACCTGCCGCCACCGCCGTCGGCTCCGGTCGCGGTCCCCGAGCCGGTCCCCGGCATGGCGATCGTGTACGAGGACGACGACATCGTCGTGGTCAACAAGCCGATCGGCGTGGCCGCGCATCCGACCACCGGCTGGACCGGCCCGACCGTGATCGGCGGTCTGCTCGGCACCGGGCACACCGTCGCCACCAGCGGGGCGGCCGAGCGCCAGGGCATCGTGCACCGGCTGGATGCCAACACCACCGGCTGCATGGTCGTGGCCAAGAGCGAGGTCGCCTACTCGCGGCTCAAGCGGATGTTCCACGACCGTGAGATCACCAAGCGCTACCACGCGCTGGTGCAGGGCCACCCGGATCCCTTCCGGGGGACCGTGGACGCGCCGATCGACCGGCACCCCTCCGGCAGCGGCAGGTTCGCCGTGATCGCCGGAGGCAAGCCGTCGGTGACCCACTACGACACCATCGAGGCGTTCCGGGCGGCCACGCTGCTCGACATCAACCTCGAGACCGGCCGCACCCACCAGATCCGGGTGCACATGTCGGCGCTGAAGCACCCCTGCGTGGGGGACCTGATGTACGGGGCCGACCCGACGATCGCGGCCCGGCTCGGGGTGACCCGGCAGTGGCTGCACGCCAAGATCCTCGGCTTCGAGCACCCCACCACCGGGGAGTACATCGAGTTCACCAGCGAGTATCCCGACGATCTGCAGCGGTCCCTGGGTGCCGTACGTGCCGAGTCCTGAGGTCCGGCTCGCCGTTTCGGAGGCCGACCGCCGGCAGGCCTTCGCGGTGCGGATCGAGGTCTTCGTCGAGGAGCAGGGAGTTCCGGCCTCCCTCGAGCTGGACGAGCACGACGCCACCGCCGACCATTTCCTGGCCCTGCTCGACGGCCAGGCGGTGGGTGCGGGGCGGCTGCTGCCGTCCGACGGCGACCTCGCCGTGCTGGGACGGCTTGCGGTGCGCAGGCAGGCCCGGGGGACCGGGCTCGGCGTGCTGCTGGTCCGGGCGGTGGAGGACCGGGCCGCGGAGCGGGGGCTCCGGGCGCTCCTGCTGCACTCCCAGACCCAGGCCACCGGTTTCTATGAGCGGCTCGGATATGAGTCCTACGGTCCCGAGGAGCTGGAGGCGGGCATCCCGCATGTATGGATGCGCAAGAACCTGACCTGACCGGTGGCGGCGTAGCCGTTGACCGAGGTTCAGTCGGTGATCTCGCCGAGCGAGACCCGGACGGCGTGCACGGCCGCGTCGTACAGGTCGGACTCGACCAGGTTGGCGCCGGGGAAGCGGGCGAGCTCGCGCTGCAGGTCGGCCACCGACACATGGCTGATCAGCAGGGCGAGGGCGGTGCTGCCGGCCGGGACGGCCTCGCGCAGCTCCTTGATCTTCTCGTCCTTGATACCGGTGTCGATCAGCTTGCCGAGCAGCGCGCCACCGCCGGCCGAGGCGGCGCCGCCGATCAGGCCGCCCACCGGGCCGCCGAGCAGGGTGCCGATGAGCAGGCCCCACATGCCCGCGCCGAGTGCGCCCTTGCCGGGGGTGAGGTCCTGGGTCTCGCGGACATGGGACTTGCCGTCCGCGGTGCGCTCGATGAA
>JBDSTJ010000559.1:0-4194 GCA_039928335.1 Streptosporangiaceae bacterium
TGCGCATCGGCGCGCCGTGGGTCGTCCAAGAGGACGTTGTAGCGAGAGGCCCCCTCGTCGAGCGACAGCTTTAAGGGCTTCATGGGCAGTACATATCTGGAGAATCCGCCCGCAGTTGGTCGTTGCAGCCTGGCATTTGAGCAGCTCCGTCAACTGGCGCTGTCCCCCGATGAGTCGGTGGCAGTCATCAACGCCGCCGCGACGTGAGAAGGTCCAGACCAATGACCGATCTTTCGCAAGCCGAATTCAGAAAGTCCTCCCGAAGCACAGGGGACATCAGCAACTGCGTGGAAGTCGCCATGAACCTCTCCGGGATCGTAGTGGTTCGCGACAGCAAGGACCCGGCCAGCGGCACGCTCGTCGTTTCCCGCGCCCAGTGGCGTCGCCTCACCGCAGCGCTGCGCTAGGCCCGGACAGTAAGAGACCCCGACCGTAGGTGCAACGGCCGGGGTCTGGGCGTCGGTTTGGGGGCTCGAGGCATCGCGCCGGTAGCCATACGACGGCCTCGTCTGCGGCGATGGTGCCGTGCTGGGAGATCATCGCGAGGACGGAGGTGTCGGTGATGATGCGGCCCTGGAAGAGGAAGTCGCCGGTGTTCGGGTCGACGAAGACGGTGGGGCATTTTTCGTCGTCAGATCCGGGGTCCGCGCCGACGAAGTGGAGTAGGGCATCCTCTGGCATGAAGCGGTCGTTCCTCTCCGAGAAGCCGACGGTCGGGTTCGACCTTCACACGCCTCCTGTCAGCCGGTCAAGCCCTGCGATTGCTGTGGTGATCAGTTTGCGGGCACGCTCGCCGTGCACTGCGATCGATTGCAGACGGGCCCATGCCTCGCCGTATTGGCGGATCTCTCCCGGTTGGGTGAGTGACAGGTAGCCGCTGACCAGTTCCACCGCGACGACCGTCTCGTCTGACATCGTGAAGGACTCCTCAGGGCTCACCCCGTTCCGGTGGATGCCTCGCGGGATGATCCCCAACGAGAGGTTAGGCCGCTTCATCGCCTCCAGGAGGGCCTGGAGCTGCGTCCGGTGCGCATCGAGAGGGCCCGGCCAGAACCACAGGACGTCCTCTTCGAGCAGGAACAGCCAGCGGGCGTCAGGCCGGTCCAGGCAACGTTGGCGGTCCGTCCGGGCAGCGACCGCCTCAGCAATGTCATCGAGTTCAAGGTGTTGTTCTCGTCGTGCCTGGGTCAGGTATTCGGTCGTTAGGTCCGGTGTTTGCAGGAGTCCGGGAATGACTTTCGTCTGGTAGACGCGATGCGTCTTCACCTGCCAGTACTTGTCCCGTAGTCGCTCTTGCCGGGCCTTCAAACCGGCTCGGTTGAGCTGGGTGTGGGTGAGCCACATACCCGCGACGTTGACCTGTTCGGCGAGGAGTTCGGCGGTTCGCCGTTCTGAGGCGACGCAGACGGTGCACCAGGTCCGTACATGGTCTGCGGAGATCGGCCTCTGGCCTTTCTCGATCATGGTGACCAGGCTCGGGCTTTTCCAGCCGGCCGCGTGGGCGAAGGCGCGGCCGGAGAGCCGGGCGGCCTCGCGTAGCTCGCGGAGTTGGCTGCCGAGCCGGATTTGTGCGGCCTGGGCTGATGAGGACGGAGAAGAGTGCATGACGTGGCCATCATGCACGGCTGGCCAGCGGCAATGGCATCAGGTTCACGGGGATTCACACCGACGGAACGCAAGTGTTGTGAATGTCTGTGAATTTGCTAGCCACGGGACGCCGCTCCCCGTCAGGGTCGGACTGCACGCATGAATCGACGGAGGAGGCCCCAGTGACTGATCCGAACCTGAACGCGTCGACAATGCTCACAGATGAGAACGCGGCAGCCCTCCGATCTCTGAGCTCGAACTCGGGGCGCGCTTCGGGCTGGAATGCACGCTCACCGATGACGTGGACAGCGGCTGCGTCATGGTGGTCAGGGGGCACCTCGATCAGGGCGAGCGGGATATCCGGCTCGTGGCGGAGCGACGCGCCGATAATGGCGGCCGATGTGGATCTTCCACCAGCCGTCCACGCTGCCGTTGGAGCCGCTCGGCGAGGTCGGCTCGCCCGACTTGATCGCGCTCGTGATGCGGGTGCGGAAGGCCAGGATGTAGCGATGGCGGCCACGGTTCGAAGTGAGCCCGGGGCGGCTCGCCACCCCGCGCTGGAGCGGCTGGCCGAGGCGTTGACGGGCGGCGGCGTGACGGTCTCCTTCACCGGGCTGACGGTGCCGATGCTGAAGGTGAAGACCCCGGGGGCGCTTTGGCCGTGTGTGTGCATGAGCAGGACGGAAACGACCTGCGTACGCCTCCTGGGCCCGGCGATGTCTCCCAGGTGCTGGGGCCGATCAATCAGATTCAGGCCGTCGCCGGAATTGTCCGGCGACGGATCGGGGCCACCGTCGAGGCGGCGGCCTGACCATGAGGGGACACGCTGTGGAGACCACCACGCAGGCCGACGAGCTCCGGGGGGCGCTCGTCGATCGGATCGCGGCCAGGCACGACACGTTGGGCCTGACGATGTCCGCCGAGATCGAAAGGGCGCTGCGTACGGTGCCCCGGCACCTATTCACTGGGGATGCCTCGCTGGAGGAGACGTACGGCGATGAAGCGGTCGTCACCAAGCGCGATAAGAGGGGAATCTCGCTGAGTTCGGTGTCGGCGCCGTGGTTGCAGGCGACGATGCTCGGCCAGCTCCAGGTGCAGCCCGGAGACCGGGTTCTTGAGATCGGAAGCGGCGGCTACAACGCCGCCCTCATCCGGGAACTGGTCGGAGCGGACGGCTCGGTCACCACCCTGGACATCGACCTCTTCGTCACCGGCCGGGCTGAGCAGTATCTGGCCGACGCGGGTTACACCGACGTTGAGGTGATCTGCCAGGACGCCGAGTTCGAGATCGAGCCCGGTCGGAGATTCGACAAGATCCTGGTCACCGTCGGGGCCTGGGACATTCCCGCAGCGTGGACGTCGCAGCTCGCTGAAGGTGGCCGTCTGGTCGTGCCGTTGCGGACGATGGGCGCGACCCGGTCCTGGGCGCTGGAGCGCGAGGGCGAGGTGTGGGTGAGCCGTAGTCAGCTGATGTGCGGTTTCGTGGCCATGCAGGGCGCGGGGGCCAGCCATGGGATCGGCATTCCGCTCCTGGACGGCAACCAGGTCGGCCTATGGCTGGACGAAGGCCAGGTGATCGATGAGGCGGCGCTGGACGGCGTATTGTCCACGCCCCGAGCTGAGGCGTGGTCGGGCGTCACCCCCGGCCCGAATGCTCCCTTCAGTGACCAGGACCTGTGGCTGGCCGCCCGTCTGGACGGCTTCTGTCTGATGACCGCCCACCAGGAGGCCCTGGACAGCGGCATCGTGGACCTGCCCTGGCGGTTTGGAACGCCCGCGTTCGTGGACGGCGCGACCATCGCCTACCGGGTCAAGCCCCGCCAGATCGGCGAGGACCCCTCGCTGTATGAGTTCGGCGCGTACGCGCATGGACCCGACGCGGATCGGGCCGCCGAGAGGCTGGCCGAGCAGATCCGGGCGTGGGATCGCGCGGGGCGCCCGGTCCCGCAGCTGTCCGTGTACCCGGCCGGGACGCCGGATGCCGCTCTCCCGGACGGGCTCGTGCTGAACAAGCGGCATAGGTGCCTCGTGATCTCCTGGCCGACGGCCAGGTAGCTGTAGCTCTACCCCTTCAAGGTCGAAAGGATCTCTGTCATGGATGCAAGCGAGTTCAGGCTGAACGTCCGGCTGGTGGACGCCGGGCCGGTGGCCTCGGCGATTCCCTCTGCCGACTGCACGAGCGACGGCTGCGGTGACACCCCCGGTAGCGCGGGCCTCGCGAACTGCTAGTCCCTGCCTGATGCTCCCGGCCCGCTGCGGGCCGGGAGCTGCCCGCCGCCACCGGAGGGAGGAACCATGAGCCGATCGGAATTTCGGGCAGTGGACGCCGTGCTGATCCGAGCCGCCGCCTACCCCGAGGGTCTGGCGTTGCCCGCGTGGCCGGATCTCACCGGCACCGACGTACCCGGCTGGCGGGCCTGGGTCCGGCAGATCTGGGACCTGGAGGGCGTGGCCGAAGCTGTCGCGGTACCCAGTCCTGACCTCGCAGACATGATCACGAACCTGTGCGCGGGTAAGGCTGAGTTCTCCGCCCGGCAGGTCCGCGGCGTCACCGAGTCGCTGGTTCGGTATCTGCTGCGGTGGACGAGCCGGGCAACACCGTTTGGC
>JBDSTJ010000560.1:0-7696 GCA_039928335.1 Streptosporangiaceae bacterium
GGTGCCCATGTCGCCACCGCCGCCCGAACCGCCGCCGCCCATGAAGATCTTGCTGGTCTCGCCGGACAGGTAGGACATGCCGTTGCAGCCGGCGTGCGAGAACGGGCCGGTGAAGCCTGGCTGACCGGCCGGGCCGCCCGAGGCGATGCCGCGCCGCCCGAGCGAGTCGGCCTCGTCGAAGAACACGATCACGCCGCCGTACCGCAGGGACAGTTTGCGCACCTTGCGGAAGAGCGACTTGACCTTGAGTACGCCCACGCCCATGAACATGTTGATGAACGCGCCGGGATCGACGAAGACGTAGGGCTTCCCGGTCTCGCCGGCGACAGCCTCGGCCATCAGGGTCTTGCCGGTGCCGGGCGGTCCCCACAGCAGGATGCCGCCGGGCACGTAACCGCCCCTGTCCTCGATGTCCTCCGGGTTCTCGAGGAAGACGATGTTCTCCCGGACCCTCTCCACCACGTGGTCCTGGCCCCAGACGTCGGTGAAGCGGGTCTTGATGTCGTCGGGGTAGTAGACGTCGACGCCGCCCCGCGACAGGAACCAGAAGATCGCGGCGAACTGCAGGATGCCGAACGCGATGTAGAACGTCATCCTGATGAGGAACGGCATCGCGCCCCAGACGGCGGCGGGCAGCTCGTACAGTCCCTGGACCGGTCCGGTGCCCTGGACCCGGCCGAACACGAACGCGACGACGGTGATCCAGAAGACCCACCGGACGACGCGGGCGATCCGGAACCTGGTCCACGCGCCGAACCTGCGGTGTGACTGCCGTTCGATGCCGCCGAAGAAGCGGTTGATCCAGAAGTGGTGGTAGCGGGACCAGCTCTCGCTGACCAGGAAGTGCGCCTGCCTGAGCAGTTCGATCCCGGCGAGGACGAACACCCAGCCGGTGCTTGTGGCCTGTTGCCGGCAGGCGTCGCCGAACGGCAGCAGCGGGTTGTCGCCCATGGCGGCCCACACCATCAGCAACCACAGCAGGGTCAGCAGAACGAGGTATTTGAGCCGGTCCCACAGAGGCAGTCGCCTGCGGGTGGGCCGGGAGGCTCCAGTCGGCCCGTCGTCGGGTGGCCGAAGCCCTTCGGCGTCGGCGGCGGACGGGGTTGCCGGCTCCTCGGCCCGCTTGCGCTTGAAGGTCATCTACGTGTTCCTCACGGTGAAGGACGTGGCGATGGTGTCGAGTTCCGAGGAACGGTCCTTGAAGCACCGGGCCGAGCAGCGCACGACCATCCAGAAGAGCCGGCCGTCGTCGCTGGCGTAGGCGGTCAGGTCGAAGGTCTGCAGCGCCCCGATCGAGACGACGTAGTTGTAGGTGGTGTGCACGCCCCGGACCCCGTGCCCGGGGGTGAGCAGGTCGTCGCGGAGCAGTTCGAAGCCCTGGAGCTCCACGCCGCGGTCGGTCGCGGTCTTGCGGGCGGCTTCGGTCACCGGCAGGAACAGGTCGCGCAGCTGGTTGAGCGAGAGGGCCCCCGCCTCGTCCCTGGTCATCCTGCTGACCGTGGCGTACACGAACGGCTGGTCGTTGCCGATGCCGAACAGGTGGGAGGCTGAGGGCTCGTCGTCGGCGTCGAAGGCCGCCGACCAGGTGGCCTTGTCGAGGACCGCCGCGGTCGCGGAGGCGGGGTCGACGGTGGGGTTGAGCGCCGTGGTGAGGGATTTGTCGTCGATCCGGTGCCAGTCCGCGGGGACCTTGAAGTACGTCCGGTCGCCCGAGTTCTTGACGTAGTGGTAGGACGGGCTTCCGCAGGCGGTCAGGAGGAGGGCCGACGGGAGCAGGAGAAAAGCGAGTGCGCCTTGGGGGATGGGCACCAGAAGACCTCCCGGGGGGCGGGATCCTAGAGTGGCTGTACCCCGTTAGCGGGAAGTCGCAACGAATTTTCGTCGCAGGAGGCTGAGGATTTTGATCAAGATTCGGGTCATGGTCGTCGACGACCACCCGATGTGGCGCGAGGCCGTCGCCCGCGATCTCACCGACGCGGGCTATGAGGTGGTGGCGACCGCGGGGGAGGGCCGGCAGGCCGTGCGGATCGCGGGCGCGGTCCGGCCGCAGGTCGCGGTGGTCGATCTCCAGCTTCCCGACATCTCGGGCGTCGAGGTGACCCGGCAGCTCGTGGCCGTCGATCCGCCCGTACGGGTCCTTGTGCTGTCGGCGAGCGGCGAGCAGGACGACGTGCTCGAAGCCGTCAAGGCCGGGGCGACGGGCTATCTGCTCAAGTCGGCGGGCCGCGCGGAGTTCATCGACGCGGTCAGTCGCACCGCCCAGGGCGACGCGGTGTTCACCCCCGGCCTGGCCGGGCTCGTCTTGGGGGAGTACCGCCGGCTGGCGGCGGCCCCGGTCAAGGACGACGGTGCGCCGAGGCTGACCGACCGGGAGACCGAGATCCTGCGCCTGGTCGCCAAGGGCCTGACCTACAAGCAGATCGCGTCGAGGCTGGTGCTGTCGCACCGCACCGTCCAGAACCACGTGCAGAACACCCTCGGCAAGCTCCAGCTGCACAACCGGGTCGAGCTCGTGAGATACGCGATAGAGAAGGGACTGGACACCGACTGACGCCAACCGCCACGATTCGCCCTAGAACCGACGGGAACCGATCGTCCTCCACGGTCATCTACGACTGCGAGGGGATCCGGTCCCCACGGAAAGGGAGTGTGCGACATGGTGCTCGCAGCGGATTCGGCGGCGACCTGGGGAATCCCGGGCCCGACCTTTCTCAAGGGTTTCGCCTTCGCGGCGCTGGTCCTCTGGATCCTGGCCCTGCTGATCCGCCGCTGGGCCGCAGCAGGCCGGCGCCTGCACCGCGAGCTGCACGCCTACGAGTTGGCCTACCTCGTCGGCGGCCGGCAACGCGCGGTCGCGGCCTCCATCGCCGCCCTGCGCAGCGGCCAGGCCATCGACACCGTGGAGCGCGGCAGGCTCCAGGTGGTGGCCCAGCCGCGGATGTACCTCACCCCGCTCGACCAGGCGATCCTCTACGCGATCAGCAGCGGCAGCACCCGGGCCAGGGAGATCCCGCTGAACCCGTCGGTCCGCCAGCAGCTCGAGGTCATCGAGGCCGGCCTGGTCGCCGCGGGCCAGCTGCCCTCGCCCGCGGAACGGTTCCAGACCCGCTGGGCCACCTTCCCGTTGCTGCTCCTGCTCGCCGTCGGCACCGCCCGGATCTTCGCCGGCGTCAGCAACGGCCGACCGGTGACCAACCTGGTCCTGATCATGGTTCCGGTCGTGATCGTCACGCTCGTCCTGCTCGTGCGCGCCCCCAAGCTCACCCGCGAGGGCAAGAAGTCGATGGCCGGGGCGTTCACCCGGCACCGGGTGCTCAGCCCGGCGATGTCACCGGCCTGGACGACCTATGGCCCCGAAGGTGCGGCCCTGGGGGTGGCCCTGTTCGGCGGTCTGGCCCTGGCCAGCATCGACCCGGTCTTCGCCGCCGAGTCCGAGGTGCACCGCCAGCTCGGCGACTTCGCTGCCGGGGGCGGCGGGTCCTCCTACACCAGCTCCTCGTCCTCGTGTTCCAGCAGCAGCTCCTGCTCCAGCAGTTCCTCCTCGTGCGGCGGCGGCTCCTCGTGCGGCGGCGGGGGTTGCGGCGGATGAACGCGCTCGGAGTCGGGATCGGCTGGCGGCCGGAGATCGCCGGTTTCGTCGCGGGCCTGCCGGGCCTGCGCTTCACCGAGGTGATCGCCGAGTCGCTGCACCATCCCGACCCGGAGCTGCTGGCGCTGCGGGACCGCGGCGTGACCGTGATCCCGCACGGCCTCAAACTGTCGCTCGGCGGCGCGGACCCGGTCGAGACCGCCCGGGTCGAGCACCTGGCCCGGTGCGCGGAGCTGATGGGGTCGCCGCTGGTCAGCGAGCACATCGCCTTCGTCCGGGCCGGCGGCCTCCAAGCGGGGCATCTCCTGCCGGTTCCCCGCAGCCGCGAGTCCCTGGACGCCCTGACCGCCAACATCAGGCGCACCCAGGCCGAACTGCCCGTGCCGCTGGCAGTCGAGCCGATCGCGACCCTCTTCGACTGGCCGGACGCGGAGTTCGGTGAGGGCGACTTCCTGACCGAACTCCTCGAACGGACCGGGGCGCTCCTCCTGCTGGACGTCGCGAACGTCTATGCCAACGCGGTCAACCGGGCCGAGGACCCGATCGAGGTCCTCCGGTCCTTCCCGCTGGACCGGGTCGCCTATGTCCACGTCGCGGGCGGCATCGAGCATGAGGGCCTCTACCACGACACCCACACCCACGCGCTGCCTGCGGAGGTCCTCGCCCTGGTCGCCGAGGTGACCGCGCCGGCCTTCCTGCTGGAGCGCGACGGCGACTACCCCTCGGCCGACGACCTCCGCACCGAACTCGATGCCATCGCCGACGCCGCAGCCCTCCCGAGGATCACATGACCAGAGGGCGCAGTGGGACTCGCTGAGGACCAGGAGGGCCTGGTGCGGGCGCTGGTGGCGGGTGCGCCGGTGCCCCCGGGGTTCGATCGGGTACGGGTCGGGGCCGCGGCCCGGGCCCTGGTGCGCAAGCGGGCGGGTGAGGCGGCGCGGGCCTGGCCCGCGCTGGCGATCGAGACCGAGGCGTTCTGCGTCTGGGCGGCGGCCAGACCGACCAGGGGATCGTGGCTCGACGGGTGGGACTTCGCCCGGGAGCATCGGGGATCGCTGCCGTCCGAGGGGCTGACCGCGCTGGTGCTGAGCGAGACGCTCTGGTCCTATGACGGGACCGGCGAACCCCGCAGGCGCAGAGGCCTCAGGTTTCGCAGGTGTCCCGGAGGTGTCGTCGTCGGGCTCGGCACCAGGGCGCGAATAGTCCCACTCGTATAAATATGTCCTTTGCGGGTGTTTCCTTCCCGTGATTTGTGGTCTAGACCAACAGGAGGGAGTGATGCCGGGCACCGCATTGCGGAGCGTCGCCGAAGCGTGACGGCTAGTGTGCTCCCCACGTGGAACCCGCTCTCACCTGGAGGGAACGACATGCGCATCGGAGTGCTCACCGGAGGGGGCGACTGCCCCGGCCTCAACGCCGTCATCCGCGCCGTCGTCCGTAAGGGCGTCACCCTGGACCACGAGTTCGTCGGCTTCCGCGACGGCTGGCGCGGCCCCCTCGAAGGCGACACGGTCGTCCTCGACGTCCAGGCCGTCCGCGGCATCCTGCCCCGCGGCGGCACCATTCTCGGCTCCTCCCGCACCAACCCGATCAAGGTCGAGGGCGGCATCCAGCAGATCAAGGACAACCTGGCGGGCCTGGGCGTCGACGCGCTGATCGCGATCGGCGGTGAGGACACCCTCGGCGTCGCCCGGCAGCTGTTCGACCAGGGCGTACGCGTGGTGGGGGTCCCCAAGACCATCGACAACGACCTCGACAACACCGACTTCACCTTCGGCTTCGACACCGCGGTCGGCATCGCGATGGAGGCGATCGACCGGCTGCACACGACGGCCGAGAGCCATCACCGCGCCCTCATCTGCGAGGTCATGGGCCGGCACGCCGGCTGGATCGCGCTCCACGCCGGCCTGGCCGGGGGTGCCAACGTCATCCTCATTCCCGAACTGCCCTTCGACATCGAGAAGGTCTGCGCCTACGTCGAGTCCCGGTTCCGCACCCGCTACTCACCGATCCTGGTGGTCTCCGAGGGCGCGCACCCGATCGACGGCCAGATGGAGGTGCAGACCGGCGAGCTCGACTCCTTCGGCCATGTCAGGCTCGGCGGCATCGGCGAATGGCTGGCCAAGGAGATCGAGAAGCGCACCGGCAAGGAGGCCCGCACCACCGTCCTCGGCCACGTCCAGCGCGGCGGCACCCCCACCGCCTTCGACCGGGTCCTGGCCACCCGGTTCGGCCTCCAGGCGATTGACGCCGTGCACGAGGGCGACTTCGGCAAGATGGTCGCCCTGCACGGCACCGACATCGTCCGCGTGGACCTGTCCACCGCCACCGAACGCCTCAAGACCGTCCCCCTGGCCCGCTACGCGGAAGCCGAGATCTTCTTCGGTTGACAGGCACGGGGTTCGTTGATCTGCGGTCGGCCGGTTCTGTGGGATCTTTGTCGGCATGGAGATCGGGCTGTACGTCCTGCCGGGGTTGTTCGTGCTCGCCGGATCCTATTTCGTGGCCGCGGGACTGCTCACGGTCATCAGGGCGGCCCGGTTCGCGGAACGGGCCGAGACGGTCCCCGGCAGGGTCACCGGGGTCCGGCCGGTGATACGGGACCGGGGGCTGCCCACTCTGGCCTTCAACACGATGGCCGGAAAGAAGATCACAACAGAGTGCCCGGTCGAGACCGGGCACGGCGTCGGCGACGAGGTCGAGGTCCTCTACGACCCCGGCGACCCCGCCGACGCCCGGGTGGCGGGCGTCCGCAGCGGCGGGATGGTCCTGGTCGTGTCCGGGGCCATCATCCTGCTGGGAGCCCTGCTGGTGCTGTCGGCGCTCCTCATCCTGCATCTCCTCGTGGGTGCCTGGGACACCGCGAGCTGAGCGTGTCGCAGGGTCTGAGGTGAGACCGCCGAGCGGTGCCGGTCGAAGTGCTCGCCGGAATAAGCGAGACTGGAGGATACGCCTTGTACGCCCCTTACGGAGGTTCCCCTCATGCCCACCGCGACTGCCATCGGTGAGCCCTGTGTGCTGCTCAAACTCGGTGAGCTCGTCCTCAAGGGCAAGAACCGGCACCAGTTCGAGCTTCGCCTGCAGAACAACATCCGCAAGGCCGTCGCGAGCACCGGGATCAAGATCGAGCTCTGGCAGCGCTCCGGCGTGATCGTCATCCGCGCCGCCAGCGGAGCGGCGGACGAGGTCGACCGTCTCGCCGACCGGCTCGACGACGTGATGGGCATCGTGATCGTCCATCGGGCCTTCCGGGTGGCCAAGGACGTCGACTCGACCCTCGCCGCCGCCCTCGAACTGGTCGCACGGCACCCCCTCACCGGCACCGGCGCCTCCTTCGCGGTCCGGGCCCGCCGCCGTGACAAGCGCTTCCCGGTCACCTCCGCCGACCTGGGCGTCAGCGTCGGCTCCGCGATCAGCGAGAAGTTCGGCCTGCCGGTCAACCTCAAGAAGCCGCAGATCACCGTGTCGATCGAGGTCGACCGGGACGAGGTCTTCGTCTTCACCGACGGCCACCTCGGCCAGGGCGGCCTGCCGGTCGGATCCAGTGGGCGCGGCCTGGTCCTGATGTCGGGCGGCATCGACTCGCCGGTCGCGGCCTACCGGATGATGCGGCGCGGTCTGCGGGTGGACTTCCTGCATTTCTCCGGGATGCCGTTCACCGGCCCCGAGTCGATCTACAAGGCGTACGCGCTGGTCCGCGAACTCGACAAGTTCCAGGGTGGCTCGCGGCTGTACGTGGTTCCGTTCGGCAAGGCCCAGCAGCAGATCAAGTCGGCGGGCGACGAACGCCTGGCGATCGTGGCGCAGCGTCGGCTGATGCTGCGCACCGCCCAGGTCGTCGCGCTGCGCCGCCGGGCCGGCGCGCTGATCACCGGGGACTCCCTCGGCCAGGTCGCCAGCCAGACCCTGGTCAACATGACGGCTCTGGACGACGCGGTCGAACTGCCGATCCTGCGACCGCTCGTCGGCATGGACAAAGCCGAGATCATGGATCAGGGCCGCCGCATCTCGACCCTGTCGATCTCGGAGTTGCCCGACGAGGACTGCTGCTCGGTACTGGCCCCGCGCCGCCCCGAGACCGCGGCGAAGATCGACGACCTGCGGGCC
>JBDSTJ010000561.1:0-6908 GCA_039928335.1 Streptosporangiaceae bacterium
TCTCCGCCATGCCGCGCTTGACCCGGGCGGTGCCGGTCGTGGCGGGGGTGTTCTGGGAAGTGGAAGTCACGGGTATTCCTCACAGGACGACGGATTGGTGTCGTACTCCATGATATTGCCAGGTCACGACCGGGCTCGACCCGGCACTGTGTAAACCGTCGCCGAGAGGTCGTTACGGTGTGCCGGGACAGGGGTTCAGGGAATGAACGGCTTGCCCGCGTTGACCAGGACGACCCAGACCTGACCTGGTGCGAAGGTCATGGGATCGCCCGCCGCGGTCTTGAAGGTGGTGCCGTCGCGCTCGGAGCGCCGGGACCAGGTGCAGTCGAAGGCCTGGCCGTCCCGCAGGACCAGGGCCTTGCCCTTGCCGACGGTGTGCAGGAGGGGCGTGTAGGAGCCGAGGAAGTCATGGAACTGCGAGCGGGTGGTCCTGACGTACTGGACCACGATGGTCTCGCCGCCGAGCACCCCGCCCTCGACGGCGTTGTTGGTCTGGCCGTTGTGGGCCGACAGCCAGCGCTTGTGCTGGGCCGACCAGGTGAAGGTGAGGGATTCCGCGGGCCACCTGGCGGTGAAGCTCCTGCGGGGCTTGCCGCCCTCGGGGGCGGGGCCGAAGCGGAACCCGATGTCCTTGGCCTTACCGGCCCTGCGGGCCTGTCTCAGCATCGCGCGGGGGTCCGCGAACAGGTTGTACGGGGCGGACCGGCCGCCGGATCTTCCGCCGCCGTAGCGGAAGTAGGCGCTGCCGCCGTTGTCCTGGGAGATGTCGTAGAGCGAGGCCTTGCGAATGTGCTTCTTCATCTTGCTCTGCACACCCGAGAAGGCAAAGGCGGGGCGGGTGAACTGCGCGAGCAGGTGCAGGTCGGAGATCCGGGCACTGCGGACCGGGCCGAGCCGCTTGGGGATCTTCGAGGAGAAGACCGCCATGATCCGGGTCTCGCCGCCCTCGACCTGCTCGACGTAGATGATGTCGGCCGAGCGCAGACCCTCCTGCGGGTGGGCCGGCCGGGTGTTGTCGATCTTCACGCAGAGCACGGGCTTGTTGCCGGCCTTGCCGCCGGTGAACGGGTGGTAGCCGAGCCCGGTGGGCTGGGGCGTGGGAGGCGCGGACGGGCTCCCCGGCGGCGACGCCGACGGGGAGGCCGGTGCCTTGCTCCCAGCGGAGCATCCGGCCGCGCTGAGCGCCGCTCCCGCAACGGTGAGGCCGAAAGCCCGCCTAGAAAAAACGCCCACGAATCGCCCCTTCGCCGTCAGACCCGAAGAGGCTATCGGATCGTCACACCTCGGGCGGAACGTCATCAATCTCGAAGAACTCCGGCATCGGGGCCTTGCCCGCCAGCGGGAGTACCCGGACCAGCATCCGCCGCCGGGCGATCCTGGTCGCCGAGACCGCGTCATTGGAGAAGCGGCGCGCGAACGCGACCTTCTGGGCCGCGCTGTCGAGCTCCTCCAGCAGCGCGCTGCCGTTGTCCTTGAGGTCGAGCGTCAGCCGGAAGTCCGGCTGGTCGACCACGGCCCGCAGCGCCCGGGACAGGTCGCTCTCGGCGAACTCCCGGCTCTCGGCGTCAGCGGTGCGGGCCTCGTGGGCGGCCGTGGCCAGGACCAGACTGGTGGCCGGGTCCAGCAGCCGGGAGACGGCCAGTTCCAGGGCGACCGCGGCCCGACGGACCAGGGCCGCGTCGAGGGCGGCCTTGGCCAGGTCCACCCGGGCGTGCAACCGGTCGAGCCGGCCCGCCCGCCAGGAGACGTAGCTGCCGAGCACGAACAGCAGGCCGGCCCAGAGCGCAAGATCGATCAGCAGGTCCATCAGGACGCCGACTCGACGACGCCGGCCCGCTCGACCACGACCGTCTCGTACACCCGCAGTACGTCCCTGGCGACCGTCGACCAGTCGTAGGCCCGGACCGCCGAGCGCGCCTCGGTCGACAGGTGCTTGCGCCGGGCGGGGTCGTCCAGCAGTTCGCCCGCCGCGGCCGCCAGGGCCTCCGCGTCGCCGACCGGGAAGAGCGCCCCGGCCCGGCCCTCCAGCAGGACCCGGCTGAAGGCCTCGATGTCGCTGGCGAGGATCGGCGCTCCGGCCGACATGGCCTCGGTGAGCACGATCCCGAAACTCTCGCCGCCCAGGTTCGGCGCGACGAAGACGTCGACGGAGTGGTAGGCCCTGACCTTGTCCTCCTCGCTGACCAGACCGAGCAGGACGACCCGGTCGCGCAGTTCGGACGAGACCTTGCCGAGGACGTCGTCGGCGTCGCCCGGCCCGGCCACGAGCAGGCGCAGACCCGGCCGCTCCCGGCCGAGGATCTCAAAGGCGCGCAGCAGGACCTGCAGGCCCTTGCGGGGCTCGTCCATCCGGCCCAGGAAGCCCAGGGCCTGCTCCGCGCGTGGGGAGTCGGTCCGCGCGGACCAGCCCGGCAGCGGCTCGGCCATCGCGTAGCGCTCGGTGGCGACCCCGTTGGGGATCAGTACGGCATCGCCGCCCAGATGCTCCACCAGCGTGTTGCGGGCGGCCTCCGACACGGCGATCCGGGCGCTGATCTTCTCCAGGGCGCTCTGCAGGATCGGTGCGGCGACGGTGACGGCGCGGGACCGCTCATAGGAAGCGTGGAAGGTGGCCACGATCGGACCGTCGGCGGCCCAGCACGCGAGCACACCCAGGCTGGGCGCGGCCGGTTCGTGGATGTGCAGGACGTCGAAAGCGCCCTCGCGGATCCAGCGGCGGACCCGGCTGGCCGACAGGAACCCGAAGGACAACCGGGCGATGGACCCGTTGTAGGGCACCGGCACCGCCCGACCCGCGGAGACCACGTAGTAGGGCAGGTCGGCGTCGTCGTCGGCCGGGGTGATGACCGAGATCTCGTGGCCGAGCGCGATCAGTGCCTCGGCGAGGTCCCAGATGTGCCGCTGCACGCCGCCCGGCACGTTCCAGGTGTAGGGGCAGACGATCCCGATCCTCACGTGTTCTCCCCGGGGCGGACGGTGGTGAGGTCCTCCACCCAGACCTTCTGCAGCATGTGCCAGTCCTCAGGGTGGGCGGCGATACCCTCCTCGAAGGCGCGGGCGAGCGCCTGCGTCATGGCCTTGGCCCGGTCCGGCCGGCTGTCGCCCGGCGGCACCGGGATCTCCTCGTGGACGCGCGCCCCCCAGTCGGCCCCCTCAAACCACAGGGTGACCGGCATGAGCGCCGCCCCGGTCTGGATCGCCAGGGCGGCGGGACCGCCGGGCATCCGGGCGAGGCTCCCGAAGAACTCGACCTCGATCCCGGTGGAGCTGAGGTCCCGGTCGGCGACGAGGCAGACCGCCCGGCCCTCGCGCAGCCGGCGGGCGAGGATCCCGAACGAGGAGGCCCCGCCGGTCAGCGGCAGGATCTCGAAGCCGAGCGACTCACGGTAGGCGACGAACCGCTCGAAGAGCCTCTCGGGCTTGAGCCGTTCGGCGACGGTGCTCGGCGGGTGCCCGCAGTGCACCAGCCAGGCCCCGGCCTGGTCGTAGTTGCCCATGTGCGGCAGGGCCAGCACGACCCCGCGGCCGCTGTCGAGAATGGCGAACAGCTCCTTGTCGCCGGTGATCCGCATGCCGCCGACGATGCGTTCGGCACCGGTCACCGGCAAGCGGAAGGTCTCCAGCCAGTACCGGAGATAGGAGCGCATGGACTTGCGGCTGAGGGCGCGAATCTCGGCATCGGGCTCGGCCTTGCCCTTGATCCGGCACAGGTTGCGCTCGAGCTGCCGGACACTCCTGCCGCGCTTGGCCCAGGTCCGGTCGGCGATCTTCTCGAAGATCCTTGCGGCCGTCTTCTCCGGCATCCGCTTCACCACGGCCCAGCCCAGAGCGTAGGCCCGGTAGGCCACGCCGTCTCTCGCTCGACTCGCAAGGTCAGACATCACTACGACACCTTCTCAGCCGTCGCCTGTCTGTAGACGACCACGAAACGCTGGACGACCGTGATCGTGCTGAGGACCGCGAGCAGGACCAGGCCGGTGGTGAGGGCGTAGGGGACGCCCAGGCCGCTCAGTCCCGTGCCGACCAGGCCGATGACGAGCCGTTCCGGACGTTCGGCGACCCCCACGTCACAGGTCATCCCGAGGCCCTCGGCCCTGGCCTTGGCATAGGAGACCACCACGCCGGCGACCAGGCAGTACAGCGCCACGCAGGCCAGCGTGAGGTTGTCACCCTCGCGGGTCAGCCACAGCACCAGGCCGGCGAAGATCGCCGCGTCGGCGATCCGGTCCATCGTGGAGTCCAGGAAGGCCCCCCAGGCGCCGGTGTTGCCGGTGATCCGGGCGACCGCCCCGTCGAACATGTCGAAGAACACGAAGCACGTGATGAAGACCGTGCCCCAGAAGAGCTCTCCCTGCGGGTAGAAGGCGAGTGCTCCCGCGGACACGCCGACCGTGCCCGTCACCGTGATCACGTTGGGCGTGGCACCGGTTCTGGCCAGCAGCCTGCCGATCGGCATGACGACGTGGGAGAGGACGGGCCGCAAACGGTTGAGCATCGCCATCCAGAGTTCCTAGGTCAACGGGCTTGGCCATCGTAGTGGTTGCCGCCCCGGCCAGCGGGTTTCGCGTGTGTGCCCCTTGCCTCATCCGGACTTCCGGTGAAGGGTGGAGGGCACGGGTGTGACACCCGTCACCCACGGGCGTCGGCACCCTCGGATGTGGAGGAGTGAGGACGCATGGCGGAACGGAGTCCCGCATACGGCAGAGCACCGGCGGCCGGCCAGCCGGCGCAGATCCGGAACGTGGTCCTGGTCGGCCCTTCAGGCGCGGGCAAGACGACCCTGGCCGAGGCGATGCTGGTGGCCACCGGCACCATCCAGCGGGCCGGCCGGGTCGAGGACGGCAGCACGGTCACCGACTACGACGAGATCGAGCAGCGCCAGCAGCGCTCGGTGAACCTCTCTCTGGCCCCGTTCGAGCACGAGGGTGTCAAGGTCAACCTGCTGGACGCACCCGGCTACGCCGACTTCGTGGGCGAGTTGCGCGCGGGTCTGCGGGCCGCCGACGCCGCCCTCTTCGTGGTCTCCGCAGTCGACGGCGTCGACGGGCTGACCCGGCTGCTGTGGCAGGAGTGCGCATCGGTCGAGATGCCCCGGGCCGTGGTCATCACCAAGATCGACCAGCAGCGCGGCAACTTCGACGCGGTCGTGCGCGAGTGCCGGGAGGCGTTCGGGGACGGCGTCCTGCCGCTGTACTTCCCCTATCAGAGGTCCCTGGTGGGGCTGCTCACCCAGCGCTGTCGCGACTACGCGACCGGTGCCGACGGCGAGCCGGAGGACACGCTGCTGGAGCGGATCTCCGAGCAGCGGGCCGAACTGGTCGAGGCGATCATCGAGGAGAGCGAGGACGAGTCGCTCATGGACCGCTACCTCAGGGGCGAGGACCTCGACCCGGACGTGCTCATCGCGGACCTGGAGAAGGCGGTGGCGCGCGGCAACCTCCATCCGGTGCTGGCGACCGCGATCCCGCACGGTGACCGGCCGGGTCCGATCGCGGGACTGCCGGAACTGCTCGAGGTCATCACCAGGGCCTTCCCCTCGCCGCTAGAACATGCGATCCCGCCCGTGACGACCGTGAACGGCAGGCCGGCCGCCGACGTCGGCTGTTACTCCTCGGGGCCGCTCGTCGCCGAGGTGCTGAAGACCTACTCCGACCCCTATGTCGGGCGGGTCTCCCTGGTCCGGGTGTTCTCGGGCACCCTGCGTCCCGACGCGCTGGTGCACGTGTCCGGACACGGCCTGGCCGACCGGGGCCACGCCGACCACGACGTGGACGAGCGGATCGGCGCGATCACCTCGCCGCTCGGCAGGATCCAGCGGCCGGTCCCCCAGTGCGTGGCCGGGGACCTCTGCGTGGTCGCCAGGCTGACCCGTGCGGAGACCGGCGACACCCTGTCGGAGCCGAACTTCCCGCTGCTGATGGCACCCTGGCCGATGCCCGACCCGCTGCTGCCCGCCGCGATACGGGCGGTGTCCAAGACCGACGAGGACAAGCTGGGCCAGGCGCTGAGCCGACTCGTCGCCGAGGACCCGACCCTGCGGCTGGAGAACAATCCCGAGACCCGGCAGCTGGTGCTGTGGTGCCTGGGCGAGGCCCATCTGGACGTGCTGCTGGACCGCCTGCGCACCCGGTATGGGGTGGAGGTCGAGACCGTGGAGCTGCGGGTGCCGCTCCGTGAGACGTTCGGCGAAACGGCGCACGGCCTGGGACGGCACGTGAAGCAGAGCGGCGGCCACGGGCAGTTCGGCATCTGCCATGTCACCGTGGAGCCCCTGCCGTCCGGCGGCGGCTTCGAGTTCGTCGACAAGATCGTCGGCGGGGTGGTGCCGCGCCAGTTCATCCCCTCGGTCGAGAAGGGCCTCCGGACCCAGATGGGCCGGGGCGTCATCGCCGGCTACCCGCTGGTCGACCTGCGGATCACCCTGACCGACGGCAAGGCCCACTCGGTCGACTCCAGCGACATGGCCTTCCAGACGGCGGGCGCGCTCGCCCTCAAGGACGCCGCGGGCAAGGTCCCGGTGCTGATGCTGGAACCGGTCGACGAGGTCACCGTACTCGTCGCCGCCGACCATGTCGGCGCGGTGATGTCGGACCTGTCGGGCCGGCGGGGGCGGGTGCTCGGCAGCGAGGCGGTGCCGGGCGGACACACCCTGATCCGGGCCGAGGTCCCCCAGTTGGAGATCACCCGCTACGCCGTCGACCTGAGGTCGATGTCCCACGGCACCGGCACTTTCCACCGAGAGTTCCTCCGTTATGAGCCACTTCCAACGCACCTGGCAAGCAAAGTGGCCAATATCGATCAATGACTGGTTTTTCGGCGCTTCTCGGCGAGATCCGGGTAGACATCTCAAGTATGGGGGACGTAAAGAAAAGGCTTCCAGGACGGCGTTCGATCCTGCGCTCGATGGG
>JBDSTJ010000562.1:0-3448 GCA_039928335.1 Streptosporangiaceae bacterium
GGCCTGGCGGTTCCGGTCCTCGGCCGACCTGTTCGTCGTGCACAGCGACCGGGAGGTCGCCGACTTCCAGGTGATCGCCGCCGGGCACGGCAGCGTCGGCAGGGCCACACTTCCGTTTCTCGCACCCCTGCCGGGCGCGGCGGTACGGGACAGGGTCGTGTTCGCGACCCAGGCCAAGGTGCCGGTGCTGCGGGCGGAGCGCGAGCGCGTCCTGTCGGCACTGGCCGCGCTGGCGGAGCGGCGGCCCGACCTGTCCGTGGTGGTGAAGCTGCGGGCCAGGGCCGAGGAGCAGCAGACCCACCGGGAGGTGCTGCACTACGAGACGTTGTGGCGGGCGATGCCGGTCGACCACGACCTGCTGACCTTCGACGCCGGGCCGATGCGGGAGCAGCTCGCGCACGCGGCCGGGTTCGTCACGGTCAGCTCCACGGCCGCGCTGGAGGCCATCGCCGCCGGGGTGCCGTCGCTGGTCCTGCAGGACTTCGGGGTCAGCGCCGAGATGATCAACGTGGTCTTCGCGGGGTCCGGGCTGCTCGGCACGCTCGAGCACCTGGCGGCGGCGGAGTTCCGGACTCCCTCGGCGGCCTGGTGCGCCGCCAACTACTTCCACGACGCCGCGGCCGACGACTGGATCGACCGGCTGACCTGCCTGGCCCACGCTGAGCTTCCCCCGGCGCCGCGCGTGATCAGCGGCCCGTTGCCGCGGATCCGCGCCCGGCTGCGGTTCGCCAACCCCGTCCTCTACAAGTCCCTGGTCGCCGTCAGGAATCTCCGTTGACCCAGCTCGCCACCGCGCCCGCCCAGCCCCGGCTGCGCGACCCGTTCTTCGACAACGCCAAGTTCTTGGCGATCCTGCTGGTCGTCGTCGGCCACGCCCTGGAGCCGGTGCGCGACGTGCACCTGGCGATGTCGGTGTATGTGTTCGTCTACCTGTTCCACATGCCGTTGTTCATCATGATCACCGGCTATTTCTCGCGGAGCTTCACCCGGGCGACCGACCGCACCCGGAAGCTCGTCGCGACCCTCGCCGCGCCGTACCTGATCTTCCAGGTGGCCTATCTGGCCTACGAGCGGCTCTTCGGCGACCATGACATCCGGCTCCAGCTTTTCGACCCGTACGGGCTGATGTGGTTCCTCGTCGCGGTGCTCCTGTGGCGGGTGTCGACACCGTTCTGGCAGCGGGTCCGGTGGCCGCTGGCGATCGCGGTGGCCCTGTCGCTGCACTCCTCTGTGTACGGGCTGCCCGACGTGCTGAACCTGCACAACGTCGTCGGCCTGATGCCGTTCTACGTGCTGGGCCTGATGCTGCGGCCGGAGCACTTCGAGCTGCTGAGGCGGACCTCCGTGCGGGTCGGCGCCGCGATCGTCCTGCTCGCCGCGGCCGGGTGGAGCTGGCGGTACGGCCGGGCGTTCGACCGCGGCTGGCTCTACTGGGGCGGCACCTACCGGGACCACCAGGTCGGCGTGCCGCAGGGCATGCTGATGCTGACCGGGATGCTGCTGGCCGGTGCGGTGCTCGCCCTGGCCGTACTGACCCTGGTGCCGCGCCGGCGGGCCTGGTTCACCGAGCTCGGCGCCAACACGATGTACGTCTACCTGCTGCACTGGTTCTTCGTGCGGACGGCCAGGCATCAGGGCTGGTATGACCCGCAATGGCTGCACACCGTCCTCGGCACCGGCCTGGTCGTCACCGTGTCGGCGGCCCTGGGAGCGCTGCTGTCCACCGCCGCGGTCCGGCGGACGTTCCGGCGGCTGGTCGAACCGACGGTGTCCTGGCTGTTCAGCGAACCCGGGGGTCAGACGCGGATGCCGACCAGGTCCGCCAGGAGCTCCTGGCGGTAGTCGCCCAGGCCCGGCAGGACCTCGGCGCGGGTCTCGGCGGAGAAGGACGTGAGGGTCGCCCTGGCCCGGGTGATCAGCCGGCGCTGGAGTTCGGGGGTGAGCCGGTCGCGGCGGCCCAGATGGAAGGCGATCATCGCGCAGTAGTTGCGGACCGCCTTGGGGCGGAACCGGTGCGCCTCCGGGTCTCCGGCCAGGTCGCTGAGGACCAGGTCGAAGGCGTCGAAGAAGTGCAGTTGCCGCTCGTCGCCGACCGTGGTCAGCGAGCCGTCCACGCTGCGCCGGTAGAACACGCCCTGCAGCGACACCGCCGCGAACGAGGAGGCCTCCCGGTAGAGCCGCCAGAACCAGGGCCGGTCCTCGGCGGTGTGCAGGGTCGGCGTGAAGTCGAGCAGGCCCTGGTCGGCGAGCGTCCGGGAGTAGATCCCGGCCCAGGTGTAGGGGTAGTCGACCATCGACGGCTGGCCCAGCGGCAGGATGCTCCCGCGCGGAGGCAGGACCTGGCCGCGTCGGCCCTGCGGGGTGCGGCGCACGGTCCGCTGCCGGCCGCGGACCTGGACGTGGTCGCTCATCACGAAGTCACAGCCCAGGTCCTCGATCACCGCGACCAGGTCGTAGAGGTAACCGGGCCTGATCCAGTCGTCGCCGTCCAGGAAGGTGACGAACCGGCCCGAGGACGCCGCCAGACCGGTGTTCCTGGCGGAGCCGGGCCCCCGGGGCGTGTCGTGCCGGAGCACGGTCAGCCCGGGGAGCCCGCTGGCCAGGACCAGGTCGGGCGTCCGGTCGGCCGAGCCGTCGTCGACCACGACGAACTCGAAGTCCGGCCGGGTGTTGCGGGCGAGGCTGCGCAGCAGGTCCGGCACGTGCCGCTGCACGTCCCGGACCGGGATGACCACCGACAGGGCGGTCATCAGCCATCGCCCGCCGCGGCACGCAGCCCCGCCCGGTCGAACACGCCGACGGCGAGCCGACGGCGGCGGCTGCGCGGCGGCAGGGCTGTCGCGAGCAGTGAGCGGGTGGCGGGTGACAGGCCGCCGGGCAGCCCGAGAGTGGTCAGCCGCCGCCTCTTGAAGTAGCGCGCCATCGGCCCGCCGGCATGCCCGGTCAGATAGGCGACCGCCTCGGCGCGGCGTTCGGGCAGTGACCCGGCGCGCATCGCATAGGCCACGGCCGTGAGCAACCGGGACAGCTCGGCCGCGTCGGTCAGCACGGGTGCGCTGAGTGTCCCGTCCTCGGACAGGTGCGGCAGCATCGTGTCGATGATCGTCACCGGCACCCGGTTGCTGTTCTGGTACGGGGCGAGCTTGGCCAGCAGGTCACGGGTGCCGACCGCCGCGGCGGGCACGCCGTAGTAACGCACTGCCGTCGACAGCGCGGTGGAGAAGCACCCGACGATCAGTGCGGGCCGTGTCGCCGCACACCAGGCCTCGGCCGGAACCGGGTCGTCGATGACCAGCAGTCGCGCTCCGAGGCTCTGGGCGGCCTCGGCCAGGGCGCCGGTCGCCCGGACGGGGCTGGCGGGGTGGGGCTTGAACAGGACGGTCGTGTGCCCTCGGGCCACGACGCCACGCAGCATCGCCACATGCAGTTCATCTTCCTCCTGCCCGGT
>JBDSTJ010000563.1:0-3386 GCA_039928335.1 Streptosporangiaceae bacterium
ACCGGGGCCGCACCGCGGGTCCTGGAACTCCAGCGGCTGGTCGGCGCCGACTTCGGGACCGACGGCGACCGCTACCGGCACCGGGAGTCGATCGCCGCGCTCTTGGAGCCGTGGTTCGCCGGCCACACCCTGGCCCAGGCGGCCGCGGCGCTCGACGCCTCGTCGGTGCTCTGGTCGCCCTACCGCACCTTCGCCGAGGTCCTCGAGCACGAGCACCCGCTGCTCCAGAGGATCGACCAGCCGGGACTCGGGCCCTACCGGGTGCCCGGTTCGCCGATCGACGCGGGCGGGGACCGGGGCGTGCGGGCCGCCCCCCGGCTCGGCGCGGACACGAACGCCGTACTGGAAACCCTCGGCTTGGCCGAGGCGGACATCGCGCGACTCAGGACCAAAGGGGTCGTCGGATGAGCGACTGGAGTCCCGAGCCGTACGAGCTGGTCGACGTGCTGGGGCAGGCCCCGGTCCGGGGCCTGGCGAACCTGCTCGACCTGGACCTGCTCGACCTGGACCTGCTTGACCCGCCCGGCGGGGAGCTCCCGGCACTGTGGCACTGGCTGTTCCACCTGGAGAGCGTGCCGCAGGCCGAGTTGGGGTCCGACGGCCACCCGAGGGAGGGCCGGTTCCTGCCGCCGATGCAGGACCGGCGGCGGATGTTCGCCGGAGCGCGCTTCCGGTCCCACCAGCCCATGTTCCTCGGCGACCGGATCACCCGAAGGTCCGCCCTGGCGTCGGCCGTTCCCAAGACCGGTCGCAGCGGTGCACTGCTGTTCACGACGGTCCGCCACGAGTTCTACCGCGACGGGGCGCTGATCGCCGAGGAGGAACAGGATCTGGTCTACCGGTCGGGCGAGGCCGCCCCCCGCCCGCATGTGGAACCGGAACCGGCACTGGCACCGGTCGGCCAGGGCGGGGGATTCGTCGCGGACCCGGTCATGCTGTTCCGGTTCAGCGCGCTGACGGGCAACGCCCACCGGATCCACTACGACCTGGACTATGCGACCGAGGTGGAGGGCCACCGGGGTCTCGTGGTGCACGGCCCGCTGCTGGCCCTCGTCCTGGCCGAGGTGCCGAGGCGGGAAGGGCGCCGCGTCGCGAGCCTGGAGTTCCGGGCGAAAGCGCCCGTGTTCGCCGGTCAAAATGTGATCATCAAGGCCGCCGGGAACGGCGTGACGGCGGTCGGGCCAGGCGCAGTCACCGCGATGACCTTGTCCTATCAGGAACCATCCTGATAACGGTGCCGTCTTACCGGCACCACGCGCGATAAGGGATCAAGCGGCAACGATACGGTGATCGCTCGCCCTGTTGGAGGTCCACCTTGTACAGCCCGCCGCCGTCCCCGCCTCCTTACTACCAGCAGCCCTACCCGCCGACGCCGCCCCCGCGCCGCAGCAGGCGGCCGCTGGTCCTCGGGGCGGTCGCCTTCGTGCTGGTGTGCGTGGTCGGCGGCGCGGTCGCACTGTACGTGCTGGGATCAGGCGGCTCGGGCGGGTGCGGCGGCAAGGGAGTGACGCTCAACGTGTCGACCTCGCCGGAGAAGGCCGGACTGATGCAGCAGTTCGCCAAGGAGTACACCGGCACCGAGGTCGGCGGCACCTGCGCGGAGGTCAGGGTCGTCACCAAGTCCTCGGGTGAGGCGATGACGGCGCTGGCCCGGGGCTGGGACCCGGCCGCCGACGGGGGGCCGCAGCCGGACGTGTGGTCGCCGGCGAGCTCCACCTGGGTCGGTCTGCTGCAGCAGCGGCTCAAGACCGGCGGGCGGATCGACGTCGTCCCCGCCCAGAGCCAGGGGATCGCGGTCGCGCCGCTGGTCATCGCCATGCCCCGGCAGATGGCCACGGTCCTCGGCTGGCCGAGCAAGGCGATCGGCTGGGACGACGTGCTCAGGCTCTCGCGCGACCCCAAGGGCTGGGGTTCCCTCGGGCACCCCGAATGGGGCGGGTTCAAGCTCGGCAAGACCAACCCGAACTTCTCCACCTCCGGCCTGAACGCGACCATCGGCACCTACTTCGCGGCGACCAGGAAGTCCAGCGACCTGACCCTCGGCGACATCGACCGGTCCGACGCTCAGTCCTACGTCCGGGGCGTCGAGAGCTCGATCGTCCACTACGGGGACACGACCCTGACGTTCCTGCAGGGCCTGCAGCGCGCCGACGACGCCGGTGACGGCCTGGCCTACGTGAGCGCCGTCGCGGTCGAGGAGATGTCGGTCTACTACTACAACAGCGGCAACCCGACCGGGGACCCGGCGACCGCGGGCGACCACCCCAAGCCCAAGGAGCCGCTTGTGGCGATCTACCCCAAGGAGGGCACGCTCGTCTCCGACCACCCGTTCGTCGAGCTGACCTCGATGGACCCGGGAAAGAAGGCCATCGCCGACGACTTCCTCAAGTACCTGCTCGGGGCCAAGGCCCAGCAGCGGTTCGCCGAGGACGGGTTCCGCGGGTACGACAACAAGGTCACCCCGGTCACCACCGAGGCCAACGGGCTGCTGCCCAACCAGCCGCAGAAGATGATCGCCCCGCCGGCCCCGCAGGTCCTCGACAGGGTCCTGACCAGCTGGGAGTCGCTGCGCAAGCGGTCCAACGTGCTGTGGGTCGTGGACGTGTCCGGTTCGATGAAGGAGAAGGTCGCCGGGACCGGCAAGACCCGGATCGAGCTGGCCAGGTCCGCGCTCGGCAAGGCCATGGACCAGTTCATCGGCGTCGACCGGGTCGGCCTGTGGGAGTTCGCGACCAGGCTCAACGGGTCGAAGGACTATCGCCAGCTCGTGCCGATCGGCCCGGTCGACACCCACCGGGCCCGGCTCAAGGCCCAGGTCGCCGGGCTCCAGCCGAGGACGGACACGGGACTGTACGACACGGCCAAGGCGGCCTACGACACGATCCGCGACCACCGGGTCGACGGGGCGATCAACTCGGTGGTGCTGCTGACCGACGGCCGCAACGACGACCCCGGCTCGATCTCGCTCGACAGCCTCCTCGGCGACCTGGACTCCGAGAGCGGCGTCCGGCTGTTCACCATCGGGTTCTCGGCCGGGGCGGACAGGGCCGGGCTGACGAAGATCGCCGAGGCGACCGACGCCAAGGCCTACGACGCCAGCGACGCGGCCACGATCGACAAGGTCCTCGCGGCGGTCACCTCGAATTTCTGAGTTCTGCGGACACTCCCCGTATTCATCTGATTACCTAAGGGAGTCATGCGCGGTGCCCTGGTGCCCCGGGGTGCTGTCGGCGCGCGGCCGTACCCAGCAGGCCGGGATCCGGCTGTAGGAACCGCCGGCGTCGACATGAGCAAGACCCAGAGCAAGACCCAGAGCCCGGTGTGCCTGCCCGCCCCCGCACCGCGGCCGGGGATGCCCGGTCCCGGGGGAGGTGGAGGAGTCCAGC
>JBDSTJ010000564.1:0-4071 GCA_039928335.1 Streptosporangiaceae bacterium
GAGGGCGACCTGCGGCTGGTCGAGGCAGGCGAGAAGATCAACGTGGCCGGGGCGACCGGAGCCTCCTGGTCCCCGCACTGCGCCCGGATCCAGCCCGCCAAACTCGCCGTCGGCCTCGCCTCGGTCGTGCGCGGCCTGGGCGTGGAGATCTACGAGCAGACCGAGGTGACCGAGATCCGGCCGCGCCGCGGGCCGGTGCGCGCCTGCGCCGTCACCCCGCACGGCACCGTCACCGCCGAGTACGTGCTGCGCGCCACCGAGGGGTTCACCGCCGGGTTCGGCGCGCACCACCGCGACTGGCTGCCGATGAACAGCTCCCTGATCGTCACCGAGCCGCTGCCCGCCGCGGCCTGGGACCGGATCGGTTGGGCGGGCTCCGAGCTGCTCGGCGACATGGCGCACTACTACATGTACGCCCAGCGCACCGCCGACGGGCGGATCGCGTTCGGCGGGCGGGGCGTGCCCTACCGGTACGGCTCGAAGATCGATGTCGCGGGCCACACCCAGGACAGGACGATCAGCACGCTGGGCACCATGCTCACCACGATGTTCCCGGCCGCCGCCGACGTGCCGATCGCGCACGCCTGGTCGGGTGTCCTGGGCGTGCCCCGCGACTGGTGCTCGACGGCCGACGTCGACCACGGCACCGGCCTGGGCCACGCCGGCGGTTACACCGGTCACGGGGTCGCGACCACCAACCTCGCCGGGCGTACGCTCCGCGACCTGGTCCTGCGCCGTGACACCGCGCTGACCGCGCTCCCCTGGGTCGGCTGGAGGGTCCGCCGCTGGGAACCCGAGCCGCTGCGATGGATCGCCGTCCAGACAATGTACCGGATGTACCAGGCGGCCGACGCCCGGGAGGCCCGCCACGGCCGCACGTCCAGGCTCGCGACCATGGCCGACCGCATCTCGGGCCGCTCGTGACCTGCTTGGAGAGCACGCAGGTACTGCGGGCAGGCCCAGCCGATCGACCTCGCAGCCAGGAGGCGCTGGGTTCCCGAGCCGATCTCGGGTAGAACGATCACTATGAGGTATCCCGAATCGCTCATCCTGATCAGGCATGGCGAGAGCACCGGCAACGTCGCCAGGGCCGAAGCCCTCGCCGACGGCACCGAGGTCATGGACATTCCCGAGCGGGACCCCGACATCCCCCTGTCCGACCTCGGGCGGTCCCAGGCCAAGCGGGTCGGCCACTGGCTGGCCACCCAGGAACAGCCCGACCTCATCGTGTCCTCCCCCTACCTGCGGGCCCTCGACACCGCCCGGATCGCCACCGGCCGGGCCGACATCCGGGTCGACGAGCGGCTGCGGGACCGGGAGATGGGAGTCCTCTACCGACTGACCGTGCGCGGCGTCAACAGGCGGTTCCCCGAGGAGTTCGAGCGCAAGCGCGACCACGGCAAGTTCTACTACCGGCCGCCCAGCGGGGAGTCCTGGGCCGACATGGCGCTGCGGCTGCGGTTCCTGCTGAGCGAACTGCCCGACCGGCGGATCCTGATCACCACTCACGACGCTGTGATCATGCTGTTCCGGTACATCATCGAGGGGCTGTCCGAGGCCGAACTCATGGACCTCGAGCAGGAGCCGGTGGCCAACTGCTCGGTCTCCCGCTGGGACCGGGGCGAGCCCGTGGCCTTCAACGACATCGCGCACTTGACCCTCCAGTGACGGGAGACTCCGGGCTGGACCCATGAACGACCCGCTGTTCACGCTAGGACAGCTCTCCCGGAGCACCGGAGCACCGGTCAAGACCATCCGTTTCTGGTCCGACCAGGGCCTCGTGCCGCCCGGCGACCTGCCCGAAACGGGCGCGGGTGGCTCAGCGGACCTGACAAGCCGCGGCGCAGTGGTCGCCCGGGTGGTCGGGAACGTCGTGGGTTTCGGTGGGTCAGGGGAGATTGAAGGCGGCGGCGCAGAGGGTGGTGCAGTGGTCGACCAGTTGGGCGGCGGAGAGGTCGAGACGGTCGGCCAGCCAGGCGGAGATCAGTTCGCCTACGCCGCCGGCGCAGAAGAGGGCGACGGTCACCGTCCCGGGCGGGGGCGGGGCGGAGGCGGTGGACACCTTGCCCGCGAGGGCTTCGGCGACCAGACCGACGGCTTCGTGGCGGCGTCGCTCAAGGGCGGGGCTACCCGCTGACTCGGTGAACCCGACCCTGGCCTTGCGGGGGTCGGCCGCCAGCACCGCGAGGACCTCGGTGAAGGTGGCGCGCATGATGGCACGGGGGTCACCAGTCCAGGGAACCTCGAACATCAACGTGATGATCTCGTCCCTGACCTGGTCGAAGACGGCGAGGAGGAGAGTGTCGCGGTCGGCGAAGTTCTCGTAGAAGTAGCGGTCGGTGAGCCCTGCGCGGGCACAGACGCCGCGCACGGTGACGCCCTGCCAGCCGGCCTCGCCCCACAGGTCGAGGCCGGCGGCGACCAGGCGGCTCCGGCGTTCGGTTCGGCGGGTCTCACCGCTCAGCCCGCGATAGGTACTCATCTGAGGATATTGACGGCGCGCCACCCCCGGAGGCAAGGTTGAGGACATATGTCCTCAGATTTGGAGCACACCATGCACGGGATGTTCGCGCCGCTCCTGGACGAGCACGACTACCAGGTCGACCAGATCGACGGCGAGATCCCCCGCGAGCTGTCGGGCACGCTCTACCGGATCGGCGCGGGCAAGTGGCAGGTCGGTGACACCATGCTCGACTGCCTCTTCGACGGCGACGGCATGGTCTCCCAGTTCAGCATCGCCGACGGACGGGTCCGGTTCCGCAACCGCTATGTGCGCACCCCCCAGTACGTCCACGGCCTGACCTCCAGCAAGCTCAGGCGGCCCGGCGTGGGCACCGCGCACGGCCGGATCCCGCTGCCGCCCGCCAACACCGCGAACACGAACCTGTCCTGGCACGCGGGCGACCTGCTGGCCCTGTGGGAGGGCGGCCGACCTTACAAGATCGACCCTGACACGCTGGAGACGCACGGCGAGCACGACTTCGGCGGGCGGCTCAAAGGCCTCGGCATGTGGTCGGCGCATCCACGCTGGGATCCCGACACCGGCGAGATGTTCAACTTCGGCACCAGGCTGTTCCCCACGCCCGGTCTGCACTGTTACCGGGTCTCCGCCCAGGGCGTCCTGAAGAAGATCAACAGCTTTCCGCTCCAGGGAATCCCCTGGAACCACGACTTCGCGCTGACCCGCACACACCTGGTCTTCGTCCTCGACCCGATCCAGCCGGACCTCCGCAAGGTCTTCGGCGGTTCGTTCTTCTCATCGCTGACCTACCACCCCGAACGCGCGACCCGTTTCGTACTCGTCCCGCGCACCGGCGGCCCGCCGCGCGTCATCGAGCACGAGGCGCTGCTGCACTTCCACCTGACCAACGCCTATGAGGACGGCACCGACACCGTCGTCGACCTGGTCCGGTTCGAGGACTGGGAGGAGTTCAAACTCGACCTCAGCGAGTTCAGGACCCGCGCCCACCGGCTCCCGGCGAGCCGCCTCATGCGCTACCGGATCACCCCGTCCAAGGTGGTCGAGGAGGAGCTGGTCCCCCACACCGGCGACTTCCCCCAGTACGACTGGCGGCTCTCGACCCGCCGGCACCGCTACACCTACCTCGCCGGCCGGACCGGGACCACCGGAACCTACGACTCGACGCTCAAGGTCGATCACGACTCGGGCAGGGTCACCGCCCACCGGATCGGTGCGGGCAACTCCCTCGGCGAGCCCCTCTTCGTCCCGCGCGGCCCGGACGCGGCCGAAGACGACGGCTGGCTCCTCGTCGTCAACTACTCCGAGACCGAGCACCGCTCCCAGCTGGTCATCCTGGACGCGGCCGACCTGGACCGCGCCCCGCTCGCCGTGGTCCAGCTCCCCCACCACCTCCCCTTCGGCTTCCACGGCACCTTCCGCCGGGCACCGACGGCAGGGACCGGGCGGCTGGGGTTATCTGATCAGGGTGCTGATGACCGGGGGGCGGGGGTTGTCGGGGCTGTCGGCGGAGACGGCTGTGTGGAGATGGATCGGCGGGTAGGAACCGCCCGGGGCCAGGGTGTCGGCGGCGGCTCCGGGACGGGCACAGG
>JBDSTJ010000565.1:0-3613 GCA_039928335.1 Streptosporangiaceae bacterium
CGGCGGGAGGCCGAACCCCTACCCGTGACCAGCGCGAGGGACACCCGGGGTGACCTGATGATCGAGGACGAGGCCGACATCGGTCACCATCAGTGGTTGGTCGGGTACGGAGGAAGAGACTTTTCTACGCTGTGACCATGAGCATTCCCACTGAGCCGATCGGCAGCATTCCCCGCTCCGGTGAGCTGCTGGCAGCCATGCAGGCCCACGCCGAGGGAGGGCTCGGTGACGCCGGGTTCGCCGCAGCCCAGGAGCAGGCGGTGCGCGAGACCATTCGCCGGCTGCAGGAGGCCGGATCGCCCGTCGTGACCGACGGCGAGCAGTCCAAGCCGAGCTTCGCCACCTATCCGATCGGGGGGACCGACCTGGCCCCCGACGGGGTCGTCATCCCGTTCGCCGACGGCCACCAACGGCAGCTGCCGGTCATCACCGCTGGACCGTTCCGGTACGCGGTGCACGCCGACCGGTACCTGAGAGCCGCGCAGCCGCACGCGAACGTGCCGGTCAAACAGGCCGTCATCGCCCCGTCGGTGCTCAGCTTGCTCTACCCGGCCGACGGCATCGATGGCTACTCCCAGACGGCCTTCCTGGACGACCTGGCCGACGAGGCCGAGGCCGACATCCGCGGCTGCCTGGCGGCCGGTGCGCACGTCGTCCAGCTCGACTTCACCGAGGGCCGCCTGTCGCTCAAACTCGACCCGTCCGGCGGTGTCCTGGACTCCTTCGTCGCCCTCAACAACCGCGTTCTCGAACGCTTCACCGAGTCCGAACGCGCCCGCATCGGAGTCCACACCTGCCCCGGCGGCGACCAGGACTCCACTCACAGCCTCGACGTCGACTACACCGCGCTCCTGCCGAAACTGTTCGAGCTCAAGGTCGGCACCTTCTATGTCCAGCTGGCCAGCGAACCCGACCCCGAGTCGGTCCTGTCGGCCATCGCCGAGCGTCTCCCGCCCGACGCCCGGGTCTTCATCGGAGTCACCGACCCGATCGACCCCCGGATCGAGACCCCCGAACAGGTCTGCGACCGGGTCCTGCAGGCGGCCCGTCACCTCCCCGCCGACCGTCTCGGCACCTGCGACGACTGCGGCTTCGCCCCGTTCGCCGACGACACCTCCACCTCCCGCGATACCGCCTTCGCCAAGATCGCTGCCCGTGTCGCGGGCACCGCCCTGGCCGCCGCCCACCTCGGTCTCTGACTCGCGGACAGGTCCTCGCCGGCGGGGAGCCGAGCGGTGGGCGCAAAGCGCGGAGGGCCCGGTCTTGTGGAGAAGACCGGGCCCTCCCGGGTGGTCGGGTGGATCAGTCGGGGCGGCGGGCCCCGAACATGATCTCGTCCCAGGACGGGACGGAGGCCCGGCGGTTGCGGGCCGGCTTCTTCCGGGCGCGGGGTTCCGGCTTGGGCGGTGCCGCCGGTGGCTGCTGGGTTTCAGCAGGTGGTTGCGTGGCCTGGGCCGGGACCGGTGGCGCGGCGGGCCTCTGGGCCACAGCGGCGGCTGGGGCCGCCTCCTGCGGCTCCGGGGCCTGCTGGGGTGGTGCGGCTGCCGGTTCGGTGACCGGTGGGCGTTCCTGAACGCGCTCCTGCACTGCTGCCGTCTCCTCGATCGGCTCGGCGGACGGCTTTTCAGCCGGACGCGCTTCTGGCTGGGCAGGGGGGCGTTCCGCGACCTGCTCGGTCGCGGTGGGGGATGTCGCCGTCTCGGCCCGGACGGGATCCGGCCGGGTCGGTTCGGGCGCAATCGGTTCGGGTCGAACCACTTCTTCGTGCTGCGCGGCCATCGGCTGCGCAGCGGGTCCTGCGGTCTCGGGCTGTGCCGTCTCGGCCTGGGGAGCCGCAGCGGCGGGTCCGGCCTGGGGCTGGGCAGCCTCGGACCGTCCCGGCTCCGAACGTACAGCCTCAGCCGGCGCTGCCCCGGGCTGCGCGCCGTGACGCGCCGCATCAGTCTTCCCGGCCTCGGCCTGCGCGCCGGAACGCGCCAGGTCAGCCGAGGCCGGCGCCTCGGGCCGTACGGCTTCTGCCTGCGCGGGGTCCTGCGCGGACGGTGGGTAGGCCGCGACGTGGGTCTGCTCGGCGCCCGCCTGGGCGGTCGGTGCGTGAGAGGCCTCGGGCTCTGGAGTCTCGCTCTGCTCGGTGCCGGCCTGGGCGGATGCCGCGGGTGGGGCCTGCGGCCGTGCCGTCTCGGGCTGCGCGGCCGGGGTCTGGGTGAACTCGGAGTGCGCGGTGGGTGGGGACGTGTCGGAGCGGGTGGGCTCCCAGCCCCGGGTGGGCTCGGCACGGGCGGCGGACAGGGGCTGGGCCCATGGGCGGTCCGTGGTCGGTTCGAAGGCGGCCGGCTCCCGGTAGGGGGCCGGGCCGGAGTCGTAGGACTCGGGTGCGGCGGGCTCGGCGACGTAGGGTGCGCCGCCCAGACGCTCGGCGTTGAACCGTTCGGGGGTGAACGGCCGGGGGCTGAGCGGTGACGGGCTGAGCGGTGACGGGCTGGGCGCGGACGGGCTGAGGGTGGCGGCGGGCCTGGTGTGGTCCTCGCGCGGCGGGACGACGGGTTCGAGGTTCTGGTCGTAGGGCTCGTCGGCGACGGGACGGGACGTGAGCTGGCGCGCTCCGCCCAGGCCGCGCTCGGGACCGTACTCCCGGCGCTGGTCCGATACGATCTTCATCGCGGGGCGGCGCAGCGGGGTGACGGTGTCCTGGGCGGGCGGTGCCTCGGGCGTCTGGGAAGTGAGCCGGGACGCCTCCTCGTCCAGGGGCGTGACGACGCGGCGGCGCGGGTCGAACTTCCACTCCGCGGCGTGTGGACGGCCGGCGTCGAAGAAGGACAGCCGGACGCGCCAGGAGTTGTCCTCGCATTTCCAGGAGTCCCATTCGACCTCCTCGAGGTCGGCTCCGCGACGGCCGAGGCGTTCCTCGACCATCTCGCCGAGCGGCGGGCTCGGGGCCTCACCGGGCGTGCGGACGACACAGCGCTGGGCCTGCTGCGCCATGTACTCGCGCTCCTGCAGCACCGGGCCCTCGAACCAACGCACCCGCTCGACGGGGATGCCGGCGGACTCGGCGATCTCCTCGGCGGTCTCGCCTGCCCTGATCCGGGTCTGGATCTCCTTGGGTCGCAAAGGACTCTCCACTTCGATCTCGAACTGGCCGAGGCGGGAGAAATGCCCACGGACTGCCGCTCGGAGCCGGTCGTCCACAGGCAGGGTGAACCGGGTGCCCCGGCCGGCGGTGGCCAGCACGAGGTACGAACCGTCCTCGCTCACCGCGACGAGGCGCAGCTCCTGCATGCGTGTCCTTTCCAGCCCATCCCGGCCGTGTCCTGATCGACAGCGGGCGCATGCGTGCGTGCCCTTCCCCCGGATCCCCCGTCGGGAGATCTCGAGTGTCTCCCTAAAGGACGGCCCGCTGCCAGCACCGTACCCGGCATGTCCGAACATCGTCGCTCCGATTAGCGCGGTGTGCTAAAGCGGTGTGAGCGTTGTCACGGTCCGTATGGCAGCGGAAGGCGTTCTCCCTGGGGACAGCTTGCCGTCCCCGGGGGGCACCCGGGGCCTGCCTGCCGGATTCTTGTGCATCCTTTTCCCTGCGGGGGCCTGGTTGGACCGGTCGGTGGGTGTGGTT
>JBDSTJ010000566.1:0-3660 GCA_039928335.1 Streptosporangiaceae bacterium
AGTTCGACGGCTGGCTGGCGCTGCGCCGCTGGTACCGCACCCTCCGGTCGCTCGCCCAGGTCCCGGCCGACCGCGAACTGGTCCTGGCGGTCGGTCTGCTCACCTGGACGTCCGCCGACGGCGTCGCCGTCCGCAACCACCTGTTGTCCACCCCGGTCCGGGTCGGTGTCGACCCGGAGACCGAACGCGTCGACGTGGTCGTGGGCGACCGGCCGACCGTGCTCCAGGACCGGGACCTCCTCGAGGACCTGGCGGGGTTCCGGCCCGCCCGCACCGACTGGCTCCGTGACGCCGTCCGCACCGGGCAGGGCACCGGCCTGCAGGACTCCGTCGCCGACGTGCTGCGCAAGTGGTGCGGGTTCGCCTTCGACGAGCCCATCGCGTTCCGCGAGGACTGGACCGACGACCTGACCGGCGGCGGCTCCCGGGTCCGTCTCGCGCCCGCGCTGGTGCTGCGGCCGCGCAGCGAGACCGCGCTGATCGACTACCTCGACGGGATGCTGGCCGAGCTCAAGGAGGGTCGGCTGCCGGCCGGGCTCGCCCGGTTCCTGCGGCCGGGACCCGACGACCGCCTCGCCCACGTACGGGACCGTTCCGCGTTCGGCGACCTGCTGACCGCTCTGCTCGCCCGGGGCCAGCGCGTCCTGGTGACCACCGCCACCCCCGAGGAGGTCCACGACACGCTCCCGCCCGAGCTGACCGAACTCGCCGTCACCGTCGTCGGCGACCGCTCCGACCTCGACCTGCGGCTGCAGGGGCTCGCCGGGCGCTACTCCGCCTACGACCCCGAGCGGTACGAGCGCGCCCTGGCCGAACACCGCCTGCGGGTGCGCGACCTCGACCACGAGGTCGCCGTACTGCGCTCCCGGCTCGCACAGGTCCAGCAGGCCCAGACCCTCGACCTCGGGCCGGGCTACACCGGCACCTACGCCGAGGTCGCGTCCCGGCTGACCCGGGCCTACCCGTGGATGCCGGTCATCACCGGGCTGCCCGAACGGCCGCCGCTGACCGCGCCGGAGGCGGCCGAGCTGGTCGAGCTGCTCGGCGGCCAGACCCCCGCCCGCCGGGCCCGCACCGCCCAGCTCCTGCCGGAACCGGGCGCTCTGCCCGGCGTCGAACAGGTCCGGGCGCTGATCACTGTCGCCCAGATTCCCGCACCCGACCCGGCCGCGGTCAACACCGACTTCGCCCAGCGACTCGCCGACAGCGGGCCCGCCGTCATCGACCGGCTCGATGCCTGCGCCGCGGCCGTCACCGCCATCCTGGCCGAGCTGGGCGTCTCCGCCGATTGGACGGGACCGGACTGGACCGCCAGGGCGCTCAACGACGGCCTGTCGGGGCGGGGCGGCCGCTGGGAGCACCTGGCCGAGCTCGCCGCCCGCGCCGCCGCCGCAGACCGGGCGCTGCGCACGGTCGGCGCGCGCTGGGTGACCCTCCCGACCGGCCCCGAAGGCGAACTCCTCGCCGCCGCCCGTGAACTGCGCGAACACCTGTCAGCCGGCGGCACGCTGAAGCGCGGCCCGCTCAAGTCCGCCGCCCAGAAACGCGCCGAGCCGCTGCTGGCCGGTTCGACCGTCGAGGGCGAGCACCCCGGTACGCCCGAACTGCTCGACGTCGTGATCGCCGCGCTGGAGGGTCGCCAGGCCTGCGCGGACTTGCTGGCCGGGTGGTCCGACGCCGGTGTCGAACTCGACCACAGCCTGCCCCTGGACCGCACGGTCGCGCTGTTCGCCGTGCTCTACACCAAGCTCGGCCAGGTGCGGACCGCGCTGCTCGCGGTCTCCGAGACCGAGGGGCTGCTGCGCCGGATCGGCCTGACCGCGCCGCTCAACAGCCCGGGGGAGTGGCAGGCCTATCGGGCGGCCCTGGAGACCGTCCGGATCAGGCGGCGGGCCTCGACCGCGTGGGCCGCGCTCGCCTCGCTCCGGCAGGCCATCGAACTGGAGATCCGCCAGGGCCAGGCCCCGCCGGAGCTGCCCGCCGCGGCCGCCGCGCTGTCGGCCCGTGACCTCGCCGGATATGCCCGCTGCCTCCAATCCCTGGCAGAGGCGCACGGCGAACGGCTCAGGCAGCTGCGCTGCGACGCGCTGATGAACCGCCTTGCCGCCGCGCACCCCGCCCTCGCGGCCGCCCCCGCGATCGTGCCCGCGGAGTGGGACGATGCCTGGACCTGGGCCTACGTCTCCTCCTCTCTGCAGAACCGGCCACGCTCAGCGATCGAACTGGAGCTCGCGGACTCCCTGGAGCGGGCCGCGGAGCTGTCGGCCCAGGCGTCGGCGTCACTGGCCGCGGCCGAGGCGTGGGGCTGGGCGCTGTCCCGGGTCGGCGGGCGGCCGTCGGCCGCCGCGCTGCCCGTCTGGATCATGCCGCTGGCGCAGGTGCCGGCCACGGTCCCCGGCTCCCGGGACTCCTTCGACGTGGTCGTCGTCGACGCGGCGGGCGAGGGCGCGGAGGCTCTGTTCCTGCTCTGGCTGGCCCCACGTGTGATCATCGTGGGTGAGGGCGCGCCGGTCCCGTCGGGTGCGGCCGTCTCGGCGGACTCGACCCTGTTCGGCGCGCTGGCCGCCCGGTTCACCGTCATGGAGTCCGGGGTCGTCGTCACCCCGACCCTGCCGGCCCCGGCTGCGGCGCGGCCCACCCGGGACGCATCCGGGTCGTCGCCGGCGGACCTGGAACCGGGCCGGTCGATCGTCACCTACCAGCGGCCCGAACTGGTCGAGCTGGTCACCCGGCTGGCTTCGGACGCCGAACTGAGCGACGAGCAGCTCATCGACTACGCCCGGGCCCTCCTGGACTGCCCCGAGGACGAGCACCTCATCGTCGGCGCCAGGCTCCGCTATGCCGTCGAGGCCATGCGCACCGAAGCCTCCCACAGCACGAAGTAAGGCCCGTACCGATCTGAGAACACTACTCAGACCTGAAGCTTGCGAAGACCGGCTGCATCGAGTCCAGGAACTTCGACCAGCCGTCGTCCGGGGCGGACAGCAGGATCGCGTAGCCCTTGCCGTTGAGGACGAACCCACGGTCGAGGATGTGCGTGGAGCCCTGCTTGAACTCCCAGTCGGCGGACTTCTTGCCGGTCGTGTCGGGGACCGGCGGCTGGTTCCCGGTCGGCCGGATCGCGATCTTCTCGTAGTCGCCGCCCCTGCCCCGGGCCAGGTTCCTCCAGTCGTCGATGGCGCTGGGGCCGGGGTTGTCGGTCTGGGCGATCTGGACGTAGGAGCGGCCGTCGGGAGCGTAGAAGAAGTCGCCCTCACTCCGGCGCTGGGGGCCGGTGTAGTCCTTGGGGATCCGCACGGCGTAACCCGAGGAGTCGAGGTGCTCCTTGAACGCGCTGCCGCCCGCGGCCTCCCCGGTGCTGCTGGTGCTCGGCTTCGGAGTGCCGGCCGTGCTGGACGGTTCGGCACTGGTGGGCTGGTCACTGGTGGACTGGGAACTGGTGGGCTTCACGCTGGGCGTGGTCGCCGCAGCGGAGTGAGACGATGTGCCGGCGCTCGGCGTCCTGGCGTCGGAGTCGTCCTGGGAGCGCACGTACATCAGCCCGCCGACCAGCAGCGCAGTGATCGCCACGATCGCCCCGACGATCAGCGCGGTCCGGCTCCGTACGGCCGAGGCCGCCTCGGAGGAGATCGTGCGTGGGCCGAGGTCCAAATCCGGGGG
>JBDSTJ010000567.1:0-2846 GCA_039928335.1 Streptosporangiaceae bacterium
GGGTGGCGGTCCATGACTGACTGCCGCCCTGCGCGGACCCCTGCGGAAGCGTAAACGTCCTGTCATATGGGCTCGTACACGGGGGTCGGTGACTTTACGAGCAGATTTGTCACAGTGGAAATATTGCGCGGTCTTCTTGTTCGCGAAATTCTCCCGGAGAGACGCGGGTCACATCTCTTGCGTTCAGGCGAGACGGGGCTTGGTGGCGAGGAAGGCGAGCAGCAGGTCGCGGGTGAGATCCCGGCTGGCCTCGCGCTGCTGGACGCTGATCCAGCCAGGCAGCTTGGTGTGCTCGGTGTGGCGCATCAGCAGCATTTTGAGGTCGTCGTCGGCGATCGCCGCCGAGCAGGCCGCACAGACCGACCAGGGCGAGGAGTAGTCGTACACGTGCTCGGCCACCCGCATGGTCAGCGGCCGGTCGGGGCTGATCTTCCAGGTGTTGACGAAACCGGCCGGGGTGGGCGCGACGGCTCCGCAGCAGTCGCAGCCGCCGCAGACGCGGCCGTCGGCGAGGGCGGGCAGGGGGGCGTGGTCCCAGGGTCCGTCGGTGCGCAGCGGATGCTCGTAGCGGAGACCCTCGAGCTCCCGGCCGCCGGCCCCCTCCACCCAGGTCTCGCTGTAGTCCAAGGGCGTGCTGCACTCGAGACAGACCATCTGGATGGTGGTTTCCATTGTTTCCTCCGCATTCCGATCGTCACCCGGCAAGCGCCGCTGTGGGTAATCACCTCTCCAACACAGACCCCATGATGGGTATTCCATGACCTTGCGTTGACGTCAAGGTCATTTTTGATTCGGTCATGATGGATGTCAGAGTCAGTTCTCCAGGCCGCCAGGTCCGGATATTGCACCACCCTGGCGTGGAGTTGACCGGGCGCGAGCAGGAGGCCCACCTTCGAGGCCGGGGCCGGGGCCACCTCGCCGCACCGTGAGCTACCGGGTGGAATCGCTACTGTCACGTCGTTCTGGGGCCCTTGGATGGCTTTGGGCAGGCATTTGTCAGATAAGACCCCGAGGGCCCGATAAGGGTCGATCGACCGGCCGCCTAGGGGGCGAGCGCGCTACACGGGGCCGGGGCGCTCACCGGGTTGCACCGGGCTGTCGCGAAGCCGGGCAGCGAGGTGTGGTACCCGGTGCCGAAACGTGCGGCGAGGCCGGGCACCGGATAGTCGGTGCTGACCCACTGGGCCCCGCTGGCCAGGGCCGCGTCCCGGGCCGTGGTGCTGCCGCTGCGGGCCTCGGCGGTGTCGCTGTCGGCGCGGGTCCGGACGAGGTAGCCCTTGGCGACCAGAGCCGGCAGGTCCGCGGCGGTGGGGTTGTTGCGTTCGACGAAGGCCGCGTCGGGCTGGCCGGGCTCGGCCGAAGTGAAGATCACCCGGCCTTCCAGGCTGGGGTTGCCCTGGAGGTACTGGGCGCGCTGGGTCGCGTTGGGATCCATCAGGAACATGACCTTGCCGCGCGCGGAGTCGAGGGTGGGCCAGCCGTCGGTGAGGACGGTCTGCTCCAGGGTCTTGCCGGGGCTCCGGACGGTGTCGGGGGTGAGGAGGTCCTCGTTTGGCAGCACCGACCTGATCTCCTGTTCGAGCCCGAGCATCCGCTCTCGGGTCCAGGTGAGGAGCGGGATCGGCGGCAGACCCTTGAGCGGGATCTCCAGGGTGTCCTTGAACTCCAGCAGGATCGCGATCGGCACGTGTGAGGGGTTGGCGTCCGACCACTTCTTCACGGTCCTGAGGCAGGCCACCAGGGAGACGCAGGTGCTGTGGTAGTCCAGTCCGGCGATGTGCAGGACCTTGGTGCCGGGCTTGTCCATGGCCGGGTCGTACTCGGCCTTCTGGCCCGTCACGATCCGGATCGGCGGCTTGGCGTACTGGCCGCCCTTGGGGTCGGCGTACACGTCGAGCTCGATCTGGCGTACGCGTTGGCCGGCGAACTGCTGGTCGAGCGGGGCGTGGCTGTACTGCAGGCCCTGGGTGGCCGCGCCGCCGACGACCGAGATCGGTCCGGCCTCGGACTGCGGAGCCTCCACGTGGTAGCTGTTGTGGCTGCCGATCACCTGGATCTGGTTGAGCCTGAGGGCGGGGGCCGAGGCCTGCGACTGGGCGGCGGGCAGGGCGAGGAGACCGGTGAAGGCGAGCAGCGGGAACGCGATGCGACGAGGGGGGTGGGCGCTCATGAAGGTGAATAGATCCCACTTCCAGCAGGGCGTCAACCCCCCTTTTTCCCGGTTGCCGCGGTGAGCCGTGCCGACGGCCCCACCGCCCCGAGGTCACCGCACTCGACCCTTCAGTCTGATGCGCGGAATGGCCTCTTCGATCTTTCGTGGGACCGAACCGGACCTGTGCGCTGAAATCTATCTCCGGGGGCTGCTTGCGCGCTGAGGCGGTGATGGCAGGATGGGGCGCGATGACCTCCCTGCCCCCGCTCCGCCTCGCTCGCGCCTCGGTCTTCTCGGCCGTGTGCGTGATCTTGACATCCGCGGGGCACCTGGCGGCCGACGGCACCCTGATGGAGCCCTGGGCCGTCGTCGGTGGCTTCCTCGGGCTGCTGGCCTTCTCGGTCATCCTCAGCGACCACGAACGCTCCCTGCCCACGATCATGGGCGGGCTGGTCGGCGGGCAGTTCACCCTGCACGCCCTGTTCACCGCGACTGAGCGCGACGACCACCACACGGTCGTCCGGGTCGCCGCCGACGGCGGGCTCTCGCCCGCCATGGTCGCAGCCCACCTGCTCGCCGCCGTCCTGTCGGCCTGGTGGCTGCGGCGCGGCGAACGCGCCGCCTGGGCACTGGCCCGCCAGCTCGCCCGGCGGGCGGTCCCGCGGCTCCTCGCCGCGGTTCTCGACCCCGCCCC